>JAQYWL010000108.1 GCA_030145035.1 Desulfobacteria bacterium
AGCATCAGTCGAAATGAAAGGATCCGTATATGATGATCAAAGGGTTGAGCAAGTGGTCAATAACAGGTGCACTTTTCATGTGTTTGTTGGTTGCTGCAAGCTATGCTGAGGAGGCAAAAAAGCGTATTACGATAGCTTTGTTTCCTTGTACCGACGTGGTAATGAGCCTTAAGAAGTTCCACCCGTTGGTCACATATCTAAAACAAGAAACCGGATTGGATATAGAGTTTATAGTCCCAAAGGATTCCGAAAAACTTGAAAGGGCGATCAAAAACGGAGACATAGACTTCGCTCTCCAAGACCCCAATATCTACGTAAAGTCAGCCGATTTGTATGACAAAGATACCCTTATTAGCGCTCTAACCGGCAAGGAGTCAACCTCCCAGTCCGGCGTGATTATTACCAGGAAAGACAGCGGTATAAACAAAGCGGAGGATTTAAGAGGCAAGACCGTAATGTTTGGGCCCAAGCTTTCGGCTGCCAGATGGGTGGCGGCAAGAATGCTGTTTGAAGAAAGCGGCATAAACATCGATAAAGATCTAAAGGCTTATTCAAATGGGGGGTGTTGCGAAGATGTAGCCTTTAATATCTATCTTAAGGCAGTTGATGCAGGGGTGGTATGCGACCATTTTCTTGGGGAACATTCAAAAAAGCAGAAGGAACTTGGCGTGGATACTAAGCAGATTGTTGTCGTTTGCAGAACCAGATCAGTCTCAACGAGGGTGTTTGCTGCCCGCCAAGGGGTAAGTGACGACATTGTTACCAGGGTAAATCAAGCATTACTCAGGCTCGACAAAAACAAGCCGGCACATGCAAAGATACTGCACCGTGCTGAGTTAGGCGGATTTCAGAAGTCAAAAGATGAAGATTATGACGGCATAAGGATGCTGATGGGCGGAAAAACGGCAGAGTAAGAGAGCCCTGTTGGAAAAGCTACAAAAAAGGGTTGCGCATGAAACTCTTCCCGCAATGGACAGGATTTAGGTTAAGGGCTAAGTTAACATTGTTGATCGAAAGCCTGGTGGTACTTATTGTACTGGTTACGGGAATCATCACAACAATGCGCGAAAAAGAAGCCTTGGAAAGCGAGCTTCACAAGAGGGGGCTTGCCTTAGCTGCCGACTTAGCCAGGTTTACGGCCAGGCCCTTATTAAGACAAGACTTGGCCACTCTCCGCCGATTTGTTAACCACTCCATGGAACAAGATTACGTTCGTTATGTTATCGTGATAGATCCTCGCGGCAAGGTGGTTATGCACAGCGACTTAGCTGAAGTTGGCAAGACTTACAAGGATAGTTTGAATATTGCTGCCGTGAATTCAAAGGAGCCCGGTTGTACCCATACACGTCTGTCAAAGAAAGAGGAATCGCTTTGTGACATATTTGCTCCCATCCAGGTTTCAGACGTCAGGTTGGGAACGGTTCGGTTAGGATATTCCCATGCTGCCATTGAAAAGGAAATTGCCAAGGCTCGACAACAAATCTTTCTTATAGGCATAGTAACAACAATAATAGGAGGAGTGGTTGCCTACCTCTTGGCTAGTTTTATTTCTTCCCCAATTAGGCGAATAACCGATGCAATAGAGGAGGTGGCCGACGGTAATCCAAATGCTCAACTTACCATTAGAAGGGATGATGAGATAGGTACTTTGGCCTCTTCTTTCAACAAAATGGCTGAAGACCTGGGAAAACACCGCAAGCATCTTGAGGAGTTGGTAGAAGGACGTACAGCCGAACTAGGAACCGCAAACGAACAACTCCGACGGGAAATCGCCGAGCGCAAGAGGTCGGAGGAGGAATTGAGGCAATCACGCGAACGGCTGCGCGACCTTGCTTCACATTTGCAATCCATAAGGGAAGAAGAGAGAGGCCGAATTGCACGGGAGATTCACGACGAGTTGGGACAGGCATTGACAGCCTTGAAAATGGACACACACTGGGTAGGTCAAAGGTTATCCAATGATCAACAACTGCTGCTTGAGAAGACAAGATCAATGTCAAGGCTCATTGATACAACCGCTCAATCTGTGCAAAGGATTTCTTCAGAATTGAGACCGGGGTTGCTGGATGACCTCGGTCTTTCGGCAGCAGTTGAATGGCAGGCGGACGAATTTCGAAATCGCACTGGCATTCAGTGTAAAACCATATCGGATCCTGAGGACATTGCTTTGAATCAGGCCCTTTCCACAGCAGTTTTCCGCATCTTTCAGGAGGCACTGACCAATATTGCTCGCCATGCAAATGCAACGAGGGTCAAAATAATCTTAAAGGAGAAATCTGGTAAGGTGGAGCTGACGGTTCGTGATAATGGTAAGGGGATTACGGAAAAGCAGATTTCGGATGCAAGATCATTCGGGTTAATCGGAATGCGCGAACGCGTACATTCTTTCCGGGGTGACTTAAGAATTAGCGGCACGCCAAACAAAGGTACCACTGTAAGAGTGAGCATTCCGCTCGACAAGAAGGAGAACCACTGTGATAAGAATACTCATCGGAGATGATCACGCCATAGTTCGTGAAGGACTCAAGCAGATTCTGGCGGAGACTTCCGATATGGCTGTGGCTGGTGAAGCGGCTAATGGTCAAGAAGTATTAGAGCAAGTCTCGAAAAATGATTGGGATTTGCTCTTATTAGACATTGCCATGCCAGGTAGAGGTGGAATGGATATTCTAAAACAGCTAAGGAGTGAAAGACCCGAACTCCCCGTTCTGATGTTAAGTATGTATCCTGAAGAACAATATGCGGTCCGAGCTTTAAAGGCGGGTGCATCCGGCTATTTGACAAAAGAAAGCGCACCGGAGGAATTAATAGCGGCAATACGAAAGGTGTCGCAGGGAGGGAAGTATGTCAGCTCTTCGCTCGCTGAAAAGTTGGCTGTCTATTTGGAAACGGATCATGAAAAACCGGTTCATGAATTGCTTTCTGATCGTGAATATCAAGTGATGCTTATGATTGCCTCTGGGAAAACGGTAAAACAAATTGCAGACGAACTGTCACTCAGTGTAAAAACCATTAGCACTTATCGGTCACGTACTCTTAGAAAGATGGGAATGAAGAACAATGCCGAACTTACCTATTACGCCATAAAGCACGCATTGGTGGACTAAGGGCTCGCACAAAAATAACTTACCATTTTGGCATCTCAGCTTCAGGCCATCTTAGACCGATACTCATTCGCAAAATCCGCGAAATAGCCAGCTATTCCTGTGGTTTTGCTCAATCGGATCGGCCAAATCTGACCCAAATCTGAGCGCCAATTCTGCCAAGTTATTTTTGTGCGAGCCCTAAGCCCCCACCTCTGACATGAGAGGTGGGGGACCGTACCCTTCCGGTGAAAGCCCGCACTCCTACGTCTCGGAAGTTCTACAACTTATTGAATTTATAGGGAGTTGTTGAGGCATGGATTCATGCCTTGTATCTGGAATAATGGAATGGTGGAATAATGGAATGTTGATTTCTAAAGGAAGTTTCCCATTTTTTTTGATTTTCCTGTCAAGGCAAACTTCGCCAACAAACCACTGAGCCATTTACCCAGGACCCATTATTCCACCATTCCATTATTCCAACATTCCAATTGTGAGCGAAGCGGAGCTAAGTTCGGTTCCTGCCTCTCTTTTCCCATGACCTGCTGATAGCGCACCCGGTCAGAATTCAACGGGGTGTTTGTCCCCACTCGAAATCCTCCTCCAAGCCGTCCAGCCGCATTGTAGGAAAAACTATTCACCTTGCTGATTGGCCCAAGGACCTTTACAGGACAGCTCGGACATGACAAGAAGGACAGTACTGTGGAAATGGAAACGATGTCTCTTGAATCGCCTTACATAAAAGTAGCAGTCGCCCTCCCTGTTTCCGGTGCCTTCACCTACGAGGTACCAGAACCGCTTCGTCCCTGGGCAGTGGTGGGAAAGAGGGTGCTGGTCCCTTTCAAGAACCTTCAGGTCACCGGATATGTCATCGAGCTCCTTTCTACCACCAATCAGACAGGTGTTAAGAAGATCTTGGATATCCTGGATGACACTCCCCTATTCCCCCCGTCTATGATCCCGTTTTTCAGTTGGATAGCAAACTATTATCGCTATCCCATTGGACAGGTGATCAAGGGAGCACTCCCTGGCGGCCTGAACATCACCAACGTTCAAACCGTGAGTATTACAGATAAAGGACATTCCATGCTTTCAGGCCCCTCCCTGAAGCCGCTTGATCGAGCGGTGCTAAAAGCACTTGAGGAGCGAGGGCCTGTGCGTTTACGCACACTTTATAAAGGCTTCAAACAAGAGCTTTCTCCAGGGACGCTGCGCAGCCTGGAGCGGGCAGGCTGGATGATGAGGGAGCGAAAGCTGAAGCCGGGCAGGGTTCGGCCAAAGATGGAACGATACATAAAGGCCGTGGAGGAAAGGCCTTCGGCTGATGCGCTTTCGCAGGTTCGACGCAATATCCTCAAAATCGTTGAAGACCAGGGGGAAATCTCCTTAAAGGCCTTAAGAGCTAAGGTTCCCTCAGCCGGACAACTCGTCAAGAAGATGGCCGACGATGGGTTCTTGAGTGTGGTTGAACGGAGTCTCTATCGGGATCCCTTTGGCGAACCCATCGAAGCAGACCCTGGTCCCCCCATCCTGACCAGGGACCAGACTTCAGTTGTAGAGCCTGTATTGGATGCCCTTGGCAAGGGGTTTCAAACCTATCTTCTTTACGGTATCACCAGCAGTGGTAAGACAGAGGTCTACATGCGGGCTGTAGCGGCTACCCTTGAGAAAAACCAGGAAGCCCTCGTACTAGTGCCTGAGATTGCGCTGATTTCTCAGATGGAACGGCTCTTTCGTGCCCGCTTCGGTGATTGCGTGGCCCTGCTGCACAGCGGCCTTAGCGAAGGTGAGCGTTTTGACCAGTGGATGCGAATCCTCCGAAAGGAGGCCAGGGTCGCCATCGGCGCCCGCTCTGCGATCTTTGCCCCCTTTGAACATTTGGGTTTGGTTGTCGTTGATGAAGAACACGACGATTCGTACAAGTCCGCCTCAGGCGGACTCCGGTATCATGCGCGTGATCTGGCCGTGGTCCGGGCCAAGTTCCAGGGTGCTGTGGCCGTACTCGGATCAGCCACCCCATCGGTCGGGTCTTATTATAATGTGCACACAGGAAAGTTCAGAGGACTCAATCTCTCGAAACGGATCGAAAACAGGCTTCTCCCAGGGGTAACGATCGTAGACCTGCGGGAGCCAGAGGGGCGCCGCCGTGCCAAGCCCTTCATTACAAGGGAGCTCAAAGATGCGATAGCCGAGACCCTGCACCGTGGAGAGCAGACCCTCCTTTTTTTGAACCGGCGCGGCTTTGCCAATTACCCCGCTTGTGTCCACTGCGGGACACCTGTGCGCTGCAAGAACTGCGACATCACCATGACCCTCCACCAGGAGGCCAATGCCTTCAAATGCCACTACTGCGGTTATACACGGGCCCAGGCGGGCGTATGCCACGCCTGTGGCGGTTCTAAGATCAAGATGCTTGGCCTGGGGACAGAAAGGGTGGAGGCCAAGATCAAGAAGATTTTCCCGCAAGCCACGGTGACGCGAATGGACCGGGATACCACTGCCCGAAAAGGTGCCCTTGTCAAGATCCTGAAAGACCTCAGGGCGGGTGTCGTCGACATCCTCATAGGGACTCAGATTGTGGCCAAGGGTCATGATTATCCCAATATTACCCTGGTGGGAATTATCTGTGCCGACCTTTCACTCAATTTTCCAGACTTTCGGGCTGGCGAGAGAACCTTCCAACTTCTGGCCCAGGTAGCCGGCCGTGCGGGCCGAGGCGCTCGACCCGGCCGCGTTATCCTTCAGACCTTCAACCCTGACCACTTTTGCATCCTCACTGCAAAGGACCAGGATTACAGGGCCTTCTACGATCATGAGATCCGCTTTCGAAGGACATTAAAGTATCCTCCGTTCTCGCGCCTGATACAGATTCTCGTTACAGGAAAGGACAAGGAGCAAACCGCTCAGTACGCTCAGAACCTGGGAGAGATCTGCCGGGCACTGCAATCGGAAAATCAGACATATCAAGAAAAAGTGAAACTCCTCGGTCCGGTTGCCGCCCCTCTGGCCAGGCTTAAGAAGCAATACCGGTGGCAGCTTCTGCTCAAAGGGCTAAAGCCAGGACCGTTACACAGCTTGGCTCGGGCCCTCATGGGCAGGGCGGAACGAACGACTCGAAACGCCGGAATAAGAGTGGTCGTTGATGTCGATCCGGTGGATATGCTTTAGTGCCTTAAGAATAAAGTTGATTTTTTTTGTGGCAGAAAATTTTCATTGTGTTCCGCAACGCGTTTGTAGGAATGACTAAATCCGAAACTCGAATATCGAAATCCGAAACAAATTCAAAACTCGAATTTCCAAATGTTCAAAACATTGAGGTTTTGCCTGGAATATAATCTCTTACGTTTCGGTCATTTAAAGTTTAGAAATTTGGTCATTGTTTCGGATTTCGATATTCGAGTTTCGGATTTGGCCCGGGTTTGTCCGGCACAGGACGTGTTTGTTCATTCTGCCAAACAAAGACAGTAACGTTAAGCCAAAGGAGGGATAGATCGTGATACTTGCCGTGATGAGCGACACGCACGACCATATCTGGAATCTAAGGAAGGCCCTGGAGGTGATACAGGAGCGGGGAGCCGAGGTCATCATTCACTGCGGGGATTATATTGCACCGTTCATGCTAAAGGAGCTGGACCAGGCCCATATTCCCGTCCATGGCGTCTTTGGTAACAATGATGGCGACCAGTACCTGTTAACCAAGATGTCTCTGACGGAGCTTTCCAATATCACCCTGTACGGGCTTATGGGAGAGCTGAAGCTTGCCGATTTCAGGGTTGCCTTTACTCACTATCGGGCCGTAGCCGATGGCCTGGCGGCAAGCGGACAGTTCGACCTGGTATGCTTTGGCCATTCGCACGAGGCATCCATTGAAAAGGTGGGAAAAGCCGATTTACTGAACCCGGGAGAAGTCATGGGAAAAGACGGCTCCCCCGGATTCTATTTGGTCGATACATCGGCAAGAAAGTATGAGCCGATTTCCATTTGAATTGACGATTGTCTATTGCTATTGAAGATTTGATTTTCAGTTTCCTTGCGCAGTGCCATAGTCCCTTGTTTTAAGTCAATTGATTGCAGATTCATGTGGAGGAATACAAACATTTTGTATGGCAAACAAATAGAGAAGATCTCTCTGCGTACTGTGTGTCTGTGGTGAGCCATTACAGATTGAAGCATTTGAACAAGTCTATCAGGAATAGTTTGAGAGAGAATATGGCTTGTTTCAGCAGAGTTGATAGGGGCACTCCACTTCCAATGTTTCGTACCTGACAGGGTTTATGGAGGGCCTATGTTCCCGACCAATCTACGATATGTCGTAGATTGGTCGGGACCTTCTTCTTGCATTTCAACCTGTTATCTCAACTATTGTACACAGTCATGTGATACCGGCAACAACGCACATCAACCTTGCC
>JAQYWL010000380.1 GCA_030145035.1 Desulfobacteria bacterium
ATGGTCTTTGACGAACTTGATATCGCAGTGATCGATGGGGCCAAAGTCAAGATATTTGAGACGGATGTTGAAAAGAAACACCCTGAACAGAAGATGGCCAAGCCTTCGGCAACAGAGCGTGATGTGTTTGGCAAAGTCACTGATCCTGTTAAAATGTACCTGCGTGAGATGGGATTGGTATCCCTGTTAAGCCGAGAGGACGAAGTCGTAATCGCCAAGCAGATAGAAGCAGGGGAACAGGAAGTATTGAAGACCCTCGTGCAGTCTACAGTGGGAGTGGAGAAGATTATCAGTCTGGGTGATCCCCTTTCGAAAGGCGAGATTCGCATAAGGGATGTCTTGCGGGATGTGGATGAGATCGATACCTTTGTCGAAGAATCGGTGCATACGGAAAAAATTTGCAAGATTATTGATGCTCTCGAAGAGATTTACCAGGAGAACACACAGTATCGAGAATCCATGTTCGCTACCATGATGGACTCCGGTGCCCGTCGCAGAGCGAGGCGCTGTATAAATCGTAGGAACCACAAGATCTTTGAACACATCGAGGATTGGAGATTGGATGCCAGGTTAATCAATTCTGTTGTATATGCAATCGAAGACCATATCACTCGGTTTGACAGCCTGGAACAGGAGTTTGCACAATGTGCTTCACAGTTGGGAGTCACGTTGACCGAAATGCGCGAGGGTTGTAAGCGGAAAACAAAATTTGTCGCGAGGTTATCGAAACAAGATAAGCCGAAAAAAGACGGAGTTTCAGCCATCGTCGGACGCGCCAGCCAGATAATAGAAACCATTCATCAAGAAAAGCTCCAACTGAAAATGAATGGTCAGGGCCTGAAGCGCGTGTTGGCCCGAATTGAACAGGGTCAGCACAATACCAGAATTGCCAAAGGAAAAATGATCAATGCCAATTTGAGGTTGGTGGTTAGCATTGCAAAGAAGTATACCAATAGGGGGCTTCAGTTCCTGGACCTGATTCAGGAAGGAAACATCGGCCTTATGAAGGCTGTGGACAAGTTTGAATACCGGAGGGGCTATAAGTTCAGCACATATGCCACCTGGTGGATTAGGCAGGCCATCACGAGGGCTATTGCCGATCAGGCCCGAACCATCCGAATCCCGGTCCACATGATCGAAACAATCAACAAGCTGATTCGGACCTCTCGCTATTTGGTGCAGGAGCTGGGCCGGGAGCCTACGCCAGAGGAAATCGCTGAAAAAATGGAATTTCCCCTGGAAAAGGTGCGCAAGGTCTTGAAGATTGCCAAGGAGCCCATATCTCTGGAGACACCTATTGGAGAGGAAGAGGACAGTCATCTCGGGGACTTCATAGAGGATAAGAAGTTCATGTCGCCTTCTGAGGCTGCTATCAACCTGAACCTGGCCGAGCAAACCCGAAAAGTGCTGGCAACCCTGACACCCCGTGAAGAAAAAGTCCTACGCATGCGATTCGGGATTGGAGAGAAGTCAGACCATACACTTGAAGAGGTGGGAAAGGATTTTGCGGTGACCCGAGAACGGATCAGACAGATCGAGGCAAAGGCTTTGAGGAAGCTGCGCCATCCTACGAGAAGCCGCAAGCTGAAGACCTTCTTGGAAATTTGATACGTTCAATTTCCTTGACAAGACGGGCTGTTGGGGCTACACATTAGCTTAAACGGATAGTGTCATAATATGGATCCTTTTTTGAGCGGCGTAGCCGCGTTGTATAAAATCGCGCAGCGATTTTATAACTGGACTTTTCGGGCCCATAGCTCAGCTGGAAGAGCCACCGGCTCATAACCGGTAGGTCCCTGGTTCGAACCCAGGTGGGCCCACCATGGAGAAAAGATATGTGTATACGGTCTCGGAGGAGATGGCACAGGCGTCATGTCAAGAAGCCAACCGTAAAACGCTTGGCCCTGGTTCCAAATGGAAAAGGTGTGGTCCTCCGGATCACACCTTTTCGCTTTTAGTTCCTTAGTTCTAGAATTCGTGTTTTTTTCTGGCAGAAAATTTTTTGCCGTATTCAATTTGGAGTGATCTAAAGTGCCTAAAGTGTCTAAAGTGAGCTAAAGCCCGCCCTGGTGCGACAGAAGTTGGACCATGCCCAGTGGAGAAAAACCCGGTCTGGGCCAGGGTTAATGTGCACGCCTTCGGCGTGGTCAGTCTTAAAAACAAGTTGCGCTGAAAGCGCATTCCTTAACTTTAGGCACTTTAGTTCACTTTAGGCACTTTAGGCACTTTAGGCACTTCTTTTTGGTTCCGCCTTGTGCGGGTTAGGAGAAAAGGTTTGATCGTTGCAGTAAGAGATATCATGGAGGTGATGGAAGAGATTGCCCCGGCCTCTTTGGCACAGGACTGGGACAACATAGGTCTTCAGGTTGGCCATCAGAGCTGGCCGGTTGACAAGATATGGGTAGCCCTTGATCCGACTGATGATCTTGTGGCCGAGGCTTGTAGACAAGGGGTTAGTCTTTTGATTACCCACCACCCGCTGATATTTTATCCTCTTGCCGCGGTGGATCTGGAAACATCCACGGGAAGCATTATACAGGCTGCTTTGCAAAACAAGGTTGCAATCTTTTGTGCCCATACCAATCTGGACAGTGCTGTTGGCGGGGTAAACGATATCTTGGCTGAAAGGCTCGGGCTTCAGGACACGATGGTACTGAAACAGACTGACCAGGTAGACCTGTATAAGCTGGTTGTATTCGTCCCGCTCGGATATGAGGAGAAAGTCTTAGATGCCCTGTTTGAATCGGGCGCAGGAAAAACTGAAAAATACACCCATACGTCTTTTCGGACCAAGGGTGTCGGGACCTTCAGACCGGGACTCACAGCCAAGCCGTTTAAGGGTCGTGTGGGTGAAATCAGCCACAGTACTGAATACAGGATAGAGGCCTTGGTGCAAAAGAAGGATCTATCACGGGTCGTCAGATCCTTGGAAAGGACACATCCATATGAGGAGATGGCCCATGACGTTTATGCCACTGGTGTGGAAAAATCGAAAGTGGGATTGGGACGCATTGGAAATCTTGTGAAGGATTCGACGCTCGAGGCCCTTGCCCAAAACATCAAAGAAGCATTAGGATTGAATATGGTAAAGGCTGTTGGAGATCCAGGGCAAACGATCAGGCGGGTGGCTGTGTGCAGTGGCAGCGGAAGGGGCCTATTGGAGGATTTCCTTGCCTCTGATGCTCACGTTTATGTGAGTGGTGACCTTGGTTATCATGACGGACGAAGGGCTGAGGCCTTAGGGCGGGCATTGATTGATATAGGGCATTTCGCTTCCGAGCACTTAGTGGTGGAAAGCCTTGCAGCAGGCTTGAAAAACGCCCTGTCAAAAAAGGGGTATGCCGTTGACGTAGGGGCGTACACCCAGGAGCGTGATTGTTTTTATTATCTTTGATTTCATTAGGATAGCTCCAAGAGCTAAAGTGTTACTTTACATCTGAACTTTGCATTAGATTTGTCAGGGAGAGTATTGTGAAAGAACAAATCAACTTACTGGTAAAACTTCAAGAAAGAGATAGGGTGCTGGATCGGTTAAGGCGCCAAATACGTGAAGGCCCTGAACGACTCCAAGACTTTGAAAAAGAGCTGGAAGGAGTTGAAGAAGATGTCGAGGCTGATAAGAGGCGCATCCAGGACCTGAAGAAGACCCAACGCGAGTACGAAGCTGAGATAGAAGATGGCCTGGCCCACATTAGGAAAAGCCGGAGCCGGCTTATGAGCGTCAAAAACAATAGGGAGTATCGGGCCCTGTTAAGGGAGATTGAGGAGGCCGAAAAGGGAAATGCAGATAAAGAGGACACGATTTTGAGTTGCCTGGAGGAATTGGAGACGCTGAGCAGGGAACTTGAGGCCAAGGAAAAGGGCCTGTCGGCCATGCGGGATCGCCTTGAAAGCGAGAAAACAGCCATAGCCAAAGAAATTGCTCGTGTCCAGGAGGATCTCTCGGATACAGAGAAATCCAGGGAGAATCTCGTGCAAACCATAACCCCTGAGCTTCTTCCAAAATATGAGCAGATCAAGGCAAGGAGCGGGGGCATAGCGGTGGCGTTGGTGAACAATGCAACCTGTTCTGAATGCCACCTGGGTATTCCCCCACAGATGTACAACGAACTTCAAAGGCAGGACACCCTGAGATTTTGCCCTAATTGCCAACGAATTATTTACTGGAAAGAGGCTGAGACATCGACCTAATGTAGTTTCTTGAGTTTCTTGAGTTTGTTGTGTTATAATGTTTTTAATGGTAGCCTTCATTCCTCGGTTTACACTTTTCAAGAATGCGGGCGCCAAGAAATAAATTCTTTTGTTCGTACTTTTTGGTGTCAGGTGTCAGGTGTCAGGTGTCAGGAGCGAGAAACGCTAGACCTACCCGCCATTGCCGTGTATGCGGGCATTGTAACCTCGCTGTGACGCAGGCGTTGGCAGGCGGGTCTGAAACCTGAACACTGAAACCAGGCACCAGGTGTCAGGTGTCAGAAACTGAAAAAGCAAGACCTGAAACCTGAACAC
>JAQYWL010000248.1 GCA_030145035.1 Desulfobacteria bacterium
ATAATTATTGTTGGGTTTAGCGCAGGCTTCACTTCGTGTCGTTCCTCAACCCAACCTACGAACTATTCGAGGGGACCGTTCAGGGAAGCACACCGGGTTCGGACGGTTTTGGGCGTCGAGGCCAGAACAGAGCCACAAAAAATGCTCAATCCTCGATACAACATTATGCGAATGTCAGAATATTGAAGTGCGACGGTTCCGATTCTTCTTGGATTCAGACCAAAGATATTGTAAACGTTCTTTCACAAGAACAAGAAGCCGTAGAGTGAAAGGGTTTGCTTGCAGGAGATGCCGCCACAGTTTCTCGAAGGAATAAGTAACTACAATGTTCGCCGGGCATGGCCGAAACCTGGCAAATGCGCTCTTCTTGTCATCGATATGCAAGAATATTTTCTTCCGATTGCTTCGCCCATCACAGGAAATGTCCTGTCCATTATTGAGGCGTGCCGGGCGAAAGGCGTAAGAGTAATCTTTACAAGGCACGGCCACAAGGATATCTCCAAGGATGGGGGAATGCTTGCCGAATGGTGGGGCGACTGCATAGAATATGGTTCAACGGAGTGGCAACTCATCAAAGCTCTATCGCCACTGGATACAGACGGGATTCTGGATAAAAACCGGTATAGCGCATTTTTCGGAACCGAGCTTGACGGGGGTCTGAGATCACGAGGAATTGAGGAACTCATCATAAGCGGGGTGATGACCAACTGTTGCTGTGAGACGACCGCAAGAGACGGATTCGTTCGCGATTATCGGATATTCTTCGTTTCCGACGCAACGGCCACCACAAACGATGACCTCCATTTAGCATCTCTGAAAAATCTGGCTTATGGCTTCGCCCATGTCATATCTACTGGAGAACTATGCAGGCATATCGAGAATCATCGCGCGTGAAGGTGCCTTCAGGGACAAAGCCACTCGATTATAGGGACATCAAGGCATATTCAGGATTAAGGATATCATAACGAAATCACAGGTATTTCTGGAACACCTGAAACACTGATACATAGCAGAACTATAAACTCCTGCGCCATATGAGCCAAAACAGAAAAAGCACAAGATGTAGTGCTTTCCAATGTCAGTCTTTGTTCAGCACCTTACAGATGGCCTTGCCCAACTCGTATAGGTCAAAGGGCTTCATAAGAGCTGCTCCTCCGATCTCTTCAGCCCTGTTCTTAATGATGAGTTCGCTGTACGCAGTGCATAGAATGACCGGAATATCGGGGCGGATCGCTATGAGTTCTTTAGCCAATATGTCACCTGTCATATAGGGCATGATCATATCGGTGATGACAAGATCAAAATAGTACGGTCTGGCGCGGAAAACCTCCAGGGCCTCCACACTGCTAGTCAGCGCCGTGACTTTGGAGTCAAAGTAGCGTTCAAGCATCTGTTGCTCCGTGAAAATTACGAGATCTTCGTCATCGACAAGCAGGACACGTTTTTTTATCAATATGGAGTTCATTTGTTCATCCTTCTTTGCCTAACACCGTGCGGATAGTCTTGGCCATCTCGTCTACTTCAATGGGCTTCATGAGATATGCCTCAATTCCTATCTCTTCAGCCTTCTCTTTGCTGATGCGTTCGCTGTAACCGGTACATAAAATGATCGGAATGTCGGGCTGTATGACAGTGAGTTCTCTGGCCAGTACTTCACCCGTCATATCAGGCATAGTGATATCGGTGATGACAAGATCAAATTGCTCAGGCTGTGCGCGGAACGTATCCAGAGCTTCCGGGCTCCTATTCAGCGCTGTGACTTTGTAGCCGAGACGCTCTAACATGAGCTGGATCGAGGCGAGGACCCATTCTTCGTCATCGACAACCAGGATATGTTCTGTACCCATGGGCAGCGGTTCGGTCGTTGGCGCTTTATCAGTGACGACAATGTCTGAGAGAGGTAGATAAACATGAAACATACTTCCCTTTTGCGGTTTGCTTTCAATAGCAATCGCTCCCCCATGGCTTTTCACTATTCCATGAACGATGGAAAGCCCCATGCCAGTTCCCCCCCCCGGGGCCTTAGTGGTGAAGTACGGGTCGAAGATTCGTTCCATGACCGCATGGTCCATACCGTGGCCTGTGTCGCTGACAGTCAACCTAACGTATCGTCCCTCCCTTAAATCAGGCTGGGCAGCCGCAGCCCCTGCGTCCAGATCCATGTCAGTCAGACTTACTTCCAATACGCCCCCTTTTTCTTGCATGGCAGTGGCAGCGTTGGTGCAAAGATTCAGCACTATTTGATGGATTTGGGTGGGATCAGCAATAACCGTGTCTGAGGCAGCTTGGATCTGCTCGTTTATCTTGATTGTGCTTGGCAAAGTCGACCTGAGCAACTTGACGGTTTCTTTGACGAGTATACTAATTTTCACTGTTACTTGCTCTTGATCAGCCAGACGACTGAAGGTGAGGATCTGGTTTATAAGGTCCTTTGCACGGTTGCCTGCTTTCAGTGCCACCTCCAACAGTGGTCGTACGGAACTCCCATCATGAATCTCCATCAACGCCATCTGAGTGTTGGCTATAATCGGCATAAGGGTATTGTTGAAATCATGGGCGATACCGCTGGCCAGCGTTCCGATAGCCTCCTTCTTGTGGGCTTGCTGGAGTCGCTTTTCAAGCTCTTTGCGCTCCCTGAGATCCCTGACAGAAATAATCTCGGAAGGTCGCCCTTTGTACTCAGAGGTGGCATGGCTGACCTCTATTTCTGCTTTTGTACCGCTCTTCTTGGTCATGACCGCTTCATAAGTGCCCGACATGTCTTTATTCTGGCGGATACGGTTGCGAGATGTATTTATTCCACCGGATTGGCAGGATACTAAGTTATCGAAGGGAATCGCTCTTAATTCGTTGAAGTTATACCCCGTCAAAGATTCGTAGCTTGGATTTGCGTACTCATGCATACCATCCCGAATGATCGTGATTCCGTCGTTGGAATATTCAGCCAGAATTCTATGCTTTTCTTCGGAATATTGTAACCTTTTGTAGGTCAGAGCACTATTCATTGCCAGTGCCGCGAAATTGGCCACTACGGTGAACAGGTTTGTGTCAGTGGTCTCAAAGACTTCCTTGAGAGGGTGACTTAGTGTCAATACCCCCAACACTGTATCCTCAATAATTAAGGGAACCGAAAGTATGGTTCCTATTTTCACCTTGGTATCTTTTCGAAACGAATAAATATCGGACTGACCAACATCTTTGACCAGAACAGGCTTCTTTTTAGCGACAGCTTCTCCGGCGATCCCTTCGCCAAAGGCAAAGGTATAGCAAACATCATCTTTTGAGAAAATGTTTTCCGTATCGATGATGTAGCTTTCCCCATCCTGATTGGCGGCGGCTATGAGGAAAAGTC
>JAQYWL010000536.1 GCA_030145035.1 Desulfobacteria bacterium
CAAGCTGCGGGGAATTAAACCCTACAGATTTCGCATCGCCCTTCAAGTGATTAGAGTAATCCGTGTAATCTGCGAAATCTGTGGATTAAAATGGGATACGGAACATGAGGGCGGCACTCGTTTTGTCCAACTGAATTACGGGTATAACCCTGGCATTTGGATTCGTGACCCTGTAAGCGTTAAGGATCGATTTCGTCATGACCAGACCCAGCAGCACCTCCTTGCTGCAGCCGGTTTCTTCCCTGATAAGATTTGGGTCGTACATGTCATTTTCCGGATCGACATAATTTGCCAGCAGCGTGTAGACGAGAAAATCCGCGCAACTGAAAAACATCAGGGCCTTGTTATATGTGGTTGGTTCGCGACGATAGGATTGCAGGGCGTATTCAAACGTAAAGCCTGCCATCCGCTCGCCGCCCGCAGCATAGGGCAATTTTGATTCCTGGGGTATGTTCTTGTAGGTGGACAGCCCGGGATAGAAATTGCCGCCCTTCTGGGTGAAGAAGCTCATTTGGGGAGAATCAGCCCCAACCTCTTCAGCCGCCACCTGATGCCCCATTTCATGCATGAATAGATGGGTCGTGTAAGCGGCGCCAATGGCAGCGGCATCTTCAAAGTCAAAGGCAAGTGTGCCTGGTGGAGAAAACAAGAAGAGCACGGATAGTGCGAAGCTTGTGCCCATCATTGTGGGCCTGAGAATTCTTTTCATAGGCGCGTCCCGTGAAACGGTTGAATTGAACCTTGGCTTTGTTTCACCTATTGCAAGAGCAATAGGGATGCCACACGAGAGCGCGATTGAGTTATGTTGAAAATTCAGATAGTTGAATTGTTTTGCCGGGCTGGTTTCACAAAGGAGGCAAAGGCAAGATTTGCTCGGTAACAGGTGCCTTGGGAAAATTTTGCCGACACCGTCATTGGGTGTAGTAATCCAGTTCATTTCATATTTGATTCGATAGTTCCTCTGAACTACATCGAATCGCTATTTAGGCATCAGTGGCACCTACTCAAGACTGGATTCAATGGTGCCAGTGACTCGATAATGGGAAAGCGCTAAGACAGGTGGTGGGAAGTACAGATTGGTCGCAAAGGTCAACTTCAAGGCCTTTACGATGTGGATAAAATATATCTTACCCCATCAGCAATACGACAGGCTTAACCTAAAGGAGGATCCAAAATGCCAGCCGTAGCCCAAGTTGAGCATAACCATTTGTATCCGTTGAAAGTTATTAAAAGCGAAAAGGGGTACGAGTAAGCTCTTAAATCACTGGAGCTTGTTTTCGACGAAACAGAGGGAGCTTTGGCGGAATATGCAGAAACGCTAACTATTTTGATTGAGAGCTATGAAGAAGGGCACTTTCCGATCAAGCATGCTACAGGCGTAGAAGTGCTGAAATTTCTTATGGAACAGAACGGGCTAAAACAAAAGGACCTGGTCAGGGCTCTTGGTTCCAAATCCACTGTCTCTGAGATACTTAACGGGCGCAGGCCCCTAAATTTGAATCATATAAAAAAACTGGCAAAGCAATTTCACGTTCACCCCGCAACGCTTGTTTAACTGTGACGGTGACAAACCTGCGGGGGAGATAGGACGCTGGTGAACTATTGACATTGATAGGGGATTCCGGGTCAGATCTTCAAATGTCAATTGTCAATTTCCTGAGTGTTGTCTTTAGTTCGCAGGTTTGGTTGACGCCTCCGGCTCGTAGAGCCTACGCCTCGGAGAGAACGAAACGCAACGATAAGGAAAGAGAGGGGAGAATCCAGCAAGATGAAAACCTGGCGTGGTTGTTCAGCCAGATAGAGAAACGATTGGCTGACGGATAAATTTTGAAGTGTCGCTTAGTTTTGTCTTTACATTTGCATGGAAATATTGTATTTGACAGATACAATTATAGACATATTTTATGTATATGAGAAATACTATGGGGGGCGCCATGGAAATCTCCTTCCAGCTCTTACAACAACAGAATCCCTGGTGGTTCCGTGAAGAAGTAATTTTGGATGATGAGAAAATAGCGGACTACGAACGGGAGACCTACCAGTATTTTCCAACGATCCTGTCAGAGTTTCCAGAGAACACAGATGCCATTCTCACACTCCGGGGACCGCGGCAAATCGGGAAAAGCACCAGTATGAAATTGCTTATCCGCAGGTTTTTGCTCGAATTAAAGATACCGAAGAAACACATCTTCTATTTTTCATTGGACAGGATTGAGGATTACAACCAACTCTACGAATTGATAAACTGCTATCTCAGAAACGTCAGACCGGGCAACCCGCAACGGTTATATATTTTCCTGGATGAGATATCATTTGTCCGCCAGTGGCAGCGAGGGGTAAAGGCCCTGGCGGACGAAGGAAAGCTGAAAAACGCAACCCTCTTGTTGACCGGTTCCAATTTGATCGATATTCGTGGAGGGGCCGAACGGATGCCTGGTCGAAGAGGAAGGCTCTCCAAAGTCGATTTTGAGCAACTACCGATGACATTTGCCGAATTCGTCCATTTGACGGAACCCACGATTGAATTGACCGATATCGACGGTCTCATCTATCACAACGACCTCCTTTTGCACCGTTTTGAGGAGTATCTCATCACCGGTGGATTCCCTCTTTCCATAAACTTGTTTTTCAGCCGAGGCCACATTTCTTCCTATGTGTACCAACTCTACTTGAGTTGGATTGAAGGAGACATCGGGCGTGCAGGGAAGTTGGAACGGAATCTTTACCAAATAATGTCCCGGGTTTTGGCACATATGTCTACCGGAATTAGCTGGTATAAACTCGGTAGAGAATCCGGCATCGCCTCCCATGCCACGGTACAAGAGTATATTGAGATTCTGGAAAGGATGTATGTCTTGCGGACTGTTCCGTTTATTGACCTGTCGTCAAAATTGCCGATGTACCGAAAAAATAAGAAACTCTATTTTCAAGACCCGCTTATTTTTCACTGTTTTTCCGGAAAAAACAATGGGATAGGGGACAACTTTTTTACTGAATGCCGGAGATTTTTAAACGATCCTCTGGGCAAGTCGAAATTAGTGGAGTCGGTCGTGGGGATGCACATCTTTCGGCGCTATCAAAACTGTTTCTATTGGCAGGGCCAGAAGGAAATCGATTTCATAGCCAAAGAAGGCAACAAGTTGTATTTTTTCGAGGTCAAATATCAAGAAAAGGTGTCTGCTGCGGAGTTTCAATGGTTTAAGAAAATCAGCCCCAAAGGGAGTCGATTAAGCGTTATTACAAAGCAAGATTCCCAGGAACGCCCATCGATAAGCCTGGTGCCGGTGCCGGTTTTTCTGGTCCAGCTTGGAGAGAAATAAAGTGATGGTTAAAATGGGATGCGGAACAGGAATGCGGAACTCTCTTTGTCCAGCCAAATCATGGGGATAACCCTAACATCCGGATTCATGACCCGGTAGGCGTTCAGGAAGGATTTTGCCATGACCAGCGAGAGCAGCACCTCCTTGCTTAGGCCGGTTTCTTGCCTGATAAGATTTGGGTCATACATGTCATTCTCCGGATTGACATAATTTGCCAGCAGCGTGTACGCGAGAAAATCCGCACAACTGAAAAACATCAGGGCTTTGTTGTATGTGGTTGGTTTGCGATGATAAGATTGCAGGGCGTATTCAAATGTGAAGCCTGCCATCCGCTCACCGCCTACTGCATAGGGCAATTTTGATTCCTGAGGTATGTTCTTACAGGTGGAGAGCCCTGGATAGAAATTGCCGCCCTTCCAGGTGAAGAAGCTCATTTGGGGAGAATCCGCCCCTGCCTCTTCAGCCACCACCTGATGCCCCATTTCATGCATGAATAGATGGGTCGTGTAAGCGGCACCAATAGCAGCGGCATCTTCAAAGTCAAAGGCATATGCACACTCAGCCTGGGGCACGAAAAATAGGCATACCATCAAGCCTCTTGCGATCACCACGGGGCGAATCTTGTCCATGATCCTCATAGGCTGTTCCCTGAACTCCATTCAAGTTATAAAATCGCTGGGCGATTTTATGGAACGCAGCGCCGACTTCGCCATAGTAGCCCTGGCTACGACGGCTGAATTCGCCGCTCGAAAAAAGGCAATTCCTAAGCTTTTTCTTCGGCAAAAACGGCATACCACTTGAGTCGATGTTCTCTCTGTTTTGACAGAAA
Organism: Desulfobacteria bacterium; assembly: GCA_030145035.1. Lineage (GTDB taxonomy): Bacteria > Desulfobacterota > Desulfobacteria > Desulfobacterales. Next base: position 4,150 of record JAQYWL010000536.1, read on the forward strand.
AGCCTGGATTCCACCTTCAGGCCGTCATGCCACCCTGAAAGGGAATGCATGCGGACAAGAGACGGTTTTCACGCTTGGGAAGTCAGGGGAAATGCTTTTTGAGGAAAATGGGTAGGTTTGGGGGGTGGGGTAAGACGAAATGACAAAAAGAGGGGTTTTCGTTCAGGAACTAAAAGAGGAATGGCAAATGACAAAGCGAAGGGGGGGTGGGGCTGGTTAGACCTTGAGGATTAAAAACACATCCAGATCTTTGTAAAGGGTGCAGTGAACGGCTGCAACCTGCTGAAATTCGTCAATCTTGCTGCATCCGTTCACATACGGACATATGGTATTTTCTACATACAGCCCGCACTGCCGGCAGGGGCTCTGCTTAAGGACATCAAGGTTTGGCTCATCTCTATTCCGCCTCACAGGCCTTACGCTCTTTCGGGCACTTTCCTTGCCCTGTGTCCCGAATATGACAAAAAACTTATTTCTCATCAATAAACCTTGTTAAGATATGATATATGAAAATAGGGTAACTGTTCACGGGTTCAGAGGTTCAGGGTTAACATTGAAGATTGAAGATTGAACAATGAAAAAACAATCGACAATCCCTGGCCCAGACCTGACTTACGGAGACAGTAGCCTCTTTCAATTAGATCGCGCCCCTGGCCCAGACCGGGTTTGCTTTGCATCAGCATTTTCGATTCGCTGTCGCACCAGGGCGGGCAGGGCGGGCGTAAATCGACAATCAAAAGACGGTGAACTCTGAACCTGTGAACGCCTACGAAATAGGTAACAGCCCGTTGAGAGATAAAATAGAACAAAGGGGTTACCCCGCATCAGGAAACCGGGTAACCCCTTGATATTACTTGGTGCGCCCAGCCCGATTCGAACGGGCGACCTACGGATTCGTAGTCCGGCGCTCTATCCACTGAGCTATGGGCGCATATATAAGTAGAATCTTTATAGTGTTTTTGGACTACTCTGTCAAGGTGGTTGCAAGTCCGGAGTGCTACATTGAACAATAGCCACTTTATGCGCCAGGCCCTGTTGGAAGCACAACAGGCCGCCCGTCAAGACGAGGTGCCTGTGGGAGCTGTCCTGGTTGCCCGGGACGGCACCGTGCTGGCCAAAGCCCACAACCGGACCATCGCACTGTGTGATCCTACGGCCCATGCGGAAATTCTGGCCCTACGAGCGGCATCCCGGGCCCTTGGAAATTATCGGCTGCTAAACACTACACTTTATGTCACTATTGAGCCCTGCATCATGTGCATGGGTGCGCTGCTGCACGCGCGGGTTGCCAGGATCGTCTTCGGGGCCCCGGACCCCAAATGGGGCGGGGCGGGGTCTCGCTACAATCTGGCCGCCGACACCGATCTGAACCATACGATTGATGTCCAGGGGGGGCTGCTCGAAAACGAATGCAGAGAGTTGATCCAGGACTTCTTTCGAGCCAAGCGCCTGGGGGTCAAGAGAGAAAGGAAACTCATCACATGAAAGTGACTCTCGTTTATGACAACACGGCATACAATAAAGATCTTTTGCCTGACTGGGGGTTTTCCTGCTATCTTGAGATCGAAAACACCACAAGGATCCTCTTTGATACCGGCGCAAGTGGCACCATACTTTTGCACAATATTGAAAAACTTGGTATTGATCCCGCAGCTATTGACATTATAGTTGTATCTCACGCCCACTGGGACCACACGGGCGGGCTCCCGGAATTGCTGAAAGTCAACCGAAGTGCCAGCCTCTATCTCCCCGCCTCCTTTCAGATGTCCCTTGCCGATAGAGAGGTGGTTGAGGTCAGTAGTGCTATTGAGATCACCGGCAACGTATTTTCTACCGGCGAACTGATGGGGATAGAGCAATCCCTTGTAGTCAAAACTGACACAGGGCTGGTTGTGATCGCAGGGTGTTCCCATCCGGGCGTAGGCCGCATCCTGGAGGCTGCTTCGTCTTATGGCAAGGTCTCCACACTCATCGGGGGCCTGCACGGGTTCCGTGAATTTGATCTTCTCAAAGACTTGCACTCGGTCTGCGCGTGCCATTGCACCCAGTACCAGTCAGAGATAAAGAGGCTTTATCCTGAGAAATGGTTGGATGGGGGCGCAGGCAAAGTCATAGCTATATGAAATCGTGAGGTGATCATGGCCCGATGACCTATCGCTGCATCAGCAAATTGATGATGATTCTTGGCCTGATGACGGTCGTTTTCGCCTTTTGGGGCACGATTCGTTACACCTTTCCCTTCTACGCCCACACCTATCCGTTCGCCTGGTACGGTCTGATTCTGTTTCTCGACGGCCTCCTGTGGTGGCGCTGGAACGAAGGCCTGATCCTGAAAAGGCCGCGAGAATTTGCCGTCCTGCTCTTCTGGTCTGCAATATTTTGGTTCTTTTTCGAACTCTGGAATCTCCGTCTGCAAAACTGGTATTTTGTTGGTGTCCCGCCCGGGGGGCTCTGGCCCCACGTGGAGGCCTATCTCGATTTTGCAACCGTCCTCCCAGGCATGTTTCTGGTCTACCGGCTCCTTTGCCACCTGAAGATACCCAGGCGCGTTAAAACCGAGTTTGTCCTCAAGGGCTGGACACAAAATGCCTCCCTGGTTGTCGGATTTTTTATGCTGATTTTGCCCATGGTCTTTCCGCACTACTTTTTCCCCCTGGTGTGGGGCGCTTTTGCTTTCTTGCTCGACCCTCTATGCGCAAGATTTGGCGCTCGTTCCTTGCTCATGGATGGCAAAAAAGGCGAATGGACGACCTTTGTTCGTTTGCTCCTTGCCGGGATTATTTGTGGCGGGTACTGGGAGTTGTGTAATTTCTGGTCTTTGGAAAAATGGATTTACACGGTCCCGTTTTTTTCTGAAGGCAAATTTTTCGAGATGCCCTACCTGGGATTTCTCGGCTTTGCGCCCTTTTGTGTACAGTGCTTCGTGATGACAAATGCCCTCTATCTTCTCCGGGGCGGTAGACATTGGGACCCGGAGGCACCCCGGCCTCATTTTTTAGATGGCAAAACTGATAGTCTCGTGGAAAGTCAAAGTACTCCCTCTCCCAGTTATATCCCCCTCCCCTTAATCCCCTCCCCTGCCCGCTCGTGCCTCGCAGTGGCAGGCGGGCGCCAGGGGAGGGGAAATCGGACTTTTTACAAGTTTATCAAAACTGATAGACAAAGGGCCGTCAGAACGACACAAAAGACCATCTACTTTGCGATGATGGTTTTAGCTGTCTTTTTCAGCGAATGGTGTTATGCGAAAATGAGAATCCACACAATTGACAGTCGCTCAGAACCACTAAAGCAAATCCTTCAAGACATCAGCACGCATGATGCAAAGAAGCTGAGCAATGAGGGATGGCGCTATCCAAAAGAGGTCTTGCACAACTGGAAGAAGGCAAAAATACTGATCAGGATGCCGTTTCGCGACAGAATCCGCCAGCGGCTTGAACTTGTGAGTCTGCTCAACATGGGGACAGCCAATGCGCGTCTTCTGGAAAGCGCCGGCATCGATTCCAGGGAAAAACTGGGCAGGCAGAAGGCTGATGAGCTTTTCCCCGAACTGATCATGGTCAACCAAAGATTAGGCTTGCGGGACAACCCACTTCTCAAACGACGCGTGGTCACATGGATCAGTGCTGCCGGACGCCAATCCGCTTTTTATTGATCCCAAAAGCGTAATAACCGCTGATACCCCCCAAGAAATGGGACGGAAGCTACTTAACCTTCCAAGTGGCCCCTTCTGCCCGATCCTCAATCAAGATATCCATGGCAGAAAGCTCACCCCTGATCCGGTCGGCCGTGGCCCAGTCTTTTTGCTGCCGCGCCCGTGCTCGCTCAGCAATAAGGCGTTCTACCAGTGCTATGTTAATTCCCTTGCGCTGGAGCACATCGGCCCTCCTTTGTTCAAAGAATTGAGATGGAGCCTCGGTGAGGATACCCAGCAGGCTGGCTGTGCGCATTAAATCAGCGCGCGTGGATGCAAGCCTGGACTGATCCTGTTGGCCTATCTTTCCGCCAATATCGTCCATGAACCGATTCAGTTGCCGAACCGCCTCAAACACGAGCCCGATGCCCCGGGCCGTGTTGAAATCATCGTCCATGGCCTGGCAAAAGCTTGCCCAAAGCGCCCCCGGGCCTTGCTTGTCATTACCGGGTTCACAGCGGCCGAGGTATCCATCGATCCTGTGCAACAATGCATAGATCTTTTCAAGGCCGGCATCGGCTTCGACCATCGCCTGATGTGTGAAATCGACGGGGCTGCGATAGTGATTGGACAGCAGGAAGAGGCGGACTGCCTCGGGGTGGTATTGTTTCAGGATGTCCTTTATCATCAGGAAATTCCCGAGAGACTTAGACATCTTTTCCTGGTCGATTCTAACAAACCCGTTGTGTATCCAGACATTAACGAACTGCTCGCCAAAGGCCCCTTCAGATTGAGCGATCTCGTTTTCGTGGTGGGGAAAGATCAGGTCCTTGCCGCCGCCATGGATATCAAAATGCAGGCCCAAAAAGCGAGTGCTCATGGCCGAGCACTCAATGTGCCAGCCGGGCCGACCCTTTCCCCAGGGGCTGTCCCACATAGGCTCACCTGGTTTGGCACCCTTCCACAGGACAAAATCAAATGGGTTGCGCTTCTTTTCATCCACTTCTACGCGGGCTCCTGCCTGCATCTCCTCGAGCCTGCGGCCAGAGAGCTTACCGTAGTCCTTGAAGGTCTCTACAGCAAAAAACACATCGCCTCCGGCCTCATAGGCATGGCCGCGCGAAATCAGACGTTCGACCACTCCGATGATCTCGTTAATGTGGTCCGTGGCCCTGGGCTCTATGGTGGCCCGTTCCACCTTCAGGGCGTCCATGTCCTCATAGAATTCCTTAATATACCTTTCTGAAAGCTCTTGGGTAGAAATCCCAAGTTCACCGGCCCGGTTGATAATCTTGTCATCCACATCAGTGAAGTTGCGAACATAGGTGACTTCATAGCCAATCGCCCTGAGATAGCGAACAATCACATCAAAGACCACCACACAGCGGGCATGGCCAATGTGGGAGGCATCATAGACCGTAGGGCCACACACATAGATTCCGACCTTTCCCGGCTTTATCGGCTCGAAGGTCCCCTTTTTCTTGTGCAATGTGTTGTAAATCTTAAGATTAGTCATTGGTTATTGGTTATTCGGGCATCTGTCATTTCGTGGTTTACACTTCTTGCCAGAGATCGTCTGTGACATCGAATCAGGTGTCAGGTGTCAGGTGTCAGGTGTCAGGTGTCAGGTGTCAGGTGTCAGGTGTCAGGTGTCAGGTG
>JAQYWL010000051.1 GCA_030145035.1 Desulfobacteria bacterium
GGATGAGCTGGTCTCCTCCCTTCATAAGGTAATGGAGGAGGCAGAACTTCCGTGGTCCACAAACTGGGATGACGCATGGATGTGTATCAAACGTGTATGGAGCTCCAAATGGAACGAAAGAGCATATCTGAGCCGCAGGGCAAGAGGTATTCCTCATGAGGATCTGTTCATGGCGGTACTCATTCAGGACGTGGTTGAAGCGGATTACAGCTTCGTGATCCATACCGCCAATCCGTTTACAGGCGAAAGAGAAGAAATCTATGCCGAGGTGGTCCTGGGCCTTGGTGAAACATTGGTCGGCAACTATCCTGGAAGGGCTTTCAGCTTTACCTGCAAAAAAGGAGGACGCGAGCCACAGATTCTCTCTTTTCCGAGTAAAAGCGTTGGTCTTTTCGGCAGCGGTTTGATCTTTCGTTCGGATTCCAATGGAGAAGATCTGGCCGGTTATGCCGGTGCCGGCCTTTACGACAGCGTCATGTTGCCATCTTCCCGAAAGGTTTCCCTGGATTATACGCTCGAGCAACTCGTGCGGGATGAAGATTTTAGAACAAACCTTTTGGTCACCATCGCCGCCATCGGCACAATGGTTGAGAAGGCCCTGGGCTCTCCGCAGGATATCGAAGGCGCCTACTCCAGAGGTCGATACTACGTGGTGCAGACACGGCCACAAGTTGGGATTGGAAATGAGGTAAAGGGAGCATTACGAGTTTGTTAATCTCTGCGAATGTGGAGGTTCTCTTCCGTAAGCGATGAAGAGGTTCTCTCGCCCGCTCTCCCCCCTTGGGGGATCGCTCGAGCCCGCGGAGATCGCTGAGATTTTTGTACTTGGCCTGATTTTTTGAGAGGAAAAATCAGGCCAAACAATCGCCCCGCCCTTGGCGGGGAGAACGCAGTGGGGGATTATGGAGGAATGCCATCTTTCATTACACCATGGACATTTCCCGCGGCAGCGGGATAGCAATTTGAGCTGAATTGCCCTCTCAGCAATTCAGCTCAAAAACTCTGTGCCTCTGGGCGCTCTGTGAGAGACAAGAATAACCTTCTGATCACTTACTCGACCAGATATTTAGCCGAAAAATTAACATAGGTAATGCATATGAGTGAAACTGTGCGCATCCGAATCGGCAACCAGACAGCCTTCTCGGCTTTGACCCCCACACAGCCTTTCCGGTACGCGGTGGGAAACGGCTTTGATGCCTTTGAGTGGTTTCCCGACAAAAAGGAGTCGGGTGCCGGCTGGCAGGAAGATGACCTTGATGTTGAAACACGTCGTCAGGTCAAGAATACAGCCTTTGAGCACGACATGCGCCTGTCCGTGCATGTGCCATGGCAGCTCAGCCCTGTGCAACCCAAAGCCTGTGAACGGCTGTTTGAAGACCTGGAGTTTGCAAAGGATATCGGTGCATCGCTTCTCAATATTCATCTTGATACTGATGAGGGGATCGGTGCTTATGTTGACGCAATTGTCCCATGCATAACGCGTTTGGCACAGGTGGGTGTCAAGCTCTCTATCGAAAACACACCGCTTACCGCACCGGAAGATTTCAACGAGTTATTTAAACAGCTTCACAACCTCGGCTTCACAGATGCCGCTCAAGTGGGAATGTGTCTGGACATAGGGCACGCCAACCTGTGTGGCGCAACCCGTAATGACTATCTTAAGTTCATCGATCTGCTCGATCCCCGAGTGCCGATCATCCATCTCCATATGCACGAAAACTATGGGGACTATGACAGCCACCTGCCCCTTTTCACAGGTCCTGCCGGAAAAGACACACTGGGAATAGAGGGGCTTATAGAACGTTTGAAAAGGCGTAATTTTTCGGGCTGCATCATCCTCGAACAGTGGCCGCAACCTCCGACACTGCTCAATGAGGCACGCAACAGGCTGCGCGAGATGATCGAAAAATCCCCCCTGCCCCCCTTTAGAAAAGGGGGGTCGGGGGGGATTTTAGTGGTGCATAGGGATGATTTTGCAAACAAGATTGCCGAAGCAGATCAGCGATATCAAAGCTGGAGGGAGAAACTCGGCTGGATTCATGATCTTCTTACTGATGACAAATTTGACCTCAACATAGATCAACTCACTTGTCTGGCGATTTATCTTCGTTTCATCGGCACGGGTGAAGTCTCCTCTGGCGAGGACGGCGGGCACTACCGTCCATCTCATCATGCAAGGATGGCACGCCGCATACATGATCGTCTCTCTAAAATAACCACTTCGGACAACGTTTTCATCATCAGGAAAATCTTTCCGTGGTTACCTTCATACAATAGTGCCTTTACCAGGGCGGAGCCACTCACGCGCATTCGGGACATCGCCCACAGAAACGATATTCCAAAAGAACTTAAACGGGAGATCAAGCATACGCTCCAGAACAAGCTGCATCGTTGCGTGTGCCCAGAGGATCTTGCCATCTCGGCGGCTCTCCTCGAAAAAATAACTGCTCCGGATGCCGATTATCCACCCGCTTTTGTGGAAGAATTCAAGAGATTCCATGAGGAACTCAAGGAGTTTTTCAACGCCGGCTCTTTGGAAGAACAGCTTGCAGTGATCGCAAAGAAGGGAAACGCCCAGGAAGTCGTCTTGATCCGCGCATTTCTTGAAGCCAAAGAAATGGCTGACACTCCCGAAGAGCAGCTCACTACGTTCGAGCGTTTGACGAGGCTTCGCAGCCAGTTCGAAGAAGGAATTGAACGGAACACTAGTGCAGAGGCACAACATCTCCTACTGGCAGATATCAGGCTGGAGGATTTCTCCTTTGTTCTCTTGAGTCAACTGATCAATTACTTTGAAGCCTCAGAAGACGGCATGCCCTGGTCGCCGGCCCTGTACGCCCTGGCCCTCACTGTTGAAAACCTGCGTTTAAGTGGCTTTGACACCGAGGAATGCCGAGCCGTAGAATCCGAATTAGAGTTCTGGCGTCAGAGGTTTGAGCCTCGAGACACCCAAGAACTGATTCGTCTCAAAACCACGCTTGATAGATGTGGGCGACTGGCAGAAGCCTACTGCGACAAAATTCTGGCGTTGTTTCCTGAAAAGGTCGAAAGGTTGGGCCGGGCTCTGGGTGTGGCCGAACATGCCATAAAGGGATTCTGTGAAGCCGATATTCGAAGCCACCTAATATTCCAACTCTCAAAGCTTGTTGCTCTTTTTTTGAAAAGCATTCGCACGCATTGAAGCTCTTGCCCCATTCCACATTGCTTCCCCGACATGTAGAATCATTAGGCAGATGGAGGGCGCTGGCTACGGAGTGGCGGGCAAAATATCTGATTTTGACAAAGAATTCTTATCCGTTTGTATTTGTATATGACCACCGTAAAAAGAATATGTTCCGCCATGAATTAGCCTGTTAACATAAGAAAATTCCTTGCCGGAACAACGAAACAATTCCCGGGAAATGCTTCAACTTTCCCTGCATTGCGGACAATCTGATAGAATGGAACATTGAGTTTCTCTCCATAAAACCTTCCCGGCTTACTAATATCAGCATCGCTCTCCTTTGCCTCAAACAGGCAAACGGGCTTATTGTCTTTCACCAGAACAAAATCGACTTCTCGCTTTTCCCTGTCACGAACATACCGGATTTCAAAATTCCCCAGGCCGGTTTCCGTCATTCTTGCCGCCATACGGATGAGGCTTACGGCTAGGAGGCTTTCAAAAACAACTCCCGGTTCAGACAGCAGTGACCAGTCTAAGAAATAAAGCTTTTTCTCCTTTTTGATCGCCCGTGCTATGTTTTTATGCCAGGGACGTAGAGTAAAAACCAGATAGAGGCCATGCAATATATCGATCCAGTTCTTTATGGTATCGTATTTTTTTTCTAAGTCTTCGCTCAGCGACGGTATGCTAAGCTGAGAACCGACTTTTGTGGGAAGGATTTCCACCAACGTCTCGAGGCCTTTGATGTCCGCAATTCGTGAAAGATCGCGCACGTCTTCTTTTGTCAGCAAGGTCTTGTAATCATTCTGCCACCTCCGATGAAACTTTTCTGTACCCCTGAGAAATGGCTCAGGAAAACCTCCGAATTTCAACAGCAGTTCAAAGGCTTCATCCGCCTCTTCTATTTTAGCTTCTCTCGCACGTCCGGCAAACAGATTGCCATCAGCAAAAATTTCGCCGTCGCTGAGAACGTAAGAAAAATCACCCGTAGCCTCCGGAAGTCCCAGGGGAAAGATCTGGTAGGAGAAGTAACGTCCCAGTAGTGAGTCTCCGGACTTTCGAAAATACCCGAGTCTGGCGGAGCCTGTAACAAGGAGCTGCATTCTTTCCCGATTCATATCATAAAAGCCCTTCAGAATATTCCTCCACTCCGTATGTTTGTGGATCTCATCAAATACGAAGGGAACGGGATCGTGCTTGAATTTCTCATCGATGATGTTTCGAAAATAGAGTGGATTTTTCTTGTACTCTGCTATTAATGATGGGTCATCCCAGTTGAAGTAGGTGTCTTCTGATCCGGTAAATCCAAGCCACTTTTGAGCGAAAGTAGTCTTTCCCACCTGCCTTGGGCCGGTCAGGAAGATCATCTTTCCCGCTGTCATTTCAGGGTCAAATATATATGTACCGATTAATCGTTCCATGGTGATCATTATCCATATTACCGGAATATTGTCAAGACTATTTTCCATAGCCACGGAATATTGTCATAACAAGATTCCAGAGCAAAGGCCACGGTATCACAAAGGCCACGGTATCACAAAGGCCACGGTATCAGACCTACACATTTGACAAAGCTGCCCTTGTCCCTTTTGACGGAATTGTCAAGGGCGTAGGTTTGACCCCGTTCCTCGTCTTAACCCGCAAGAGTCAAGAGCAGACTTGACCCCATTTTGACCATGAACTGCTTTTCAAAATGCCTCAGCTTTAGGCGTTGCCTCAAAGCTTTTGTTGGAAGCAGCAATGCTTATTCAAACTTAACTGTTCCAAACATCTTTCCTAAAGAAATTTCTTTTTCCAAAACATTTTTTAGCTTTCTGCCACATTCTTCAGAACAAAATAAAAACATACAGTCCTTACCGTCCTTTTTGGCTTCTGAACCTTGAGCTGTTACCATCATATAAATAGGCTTTTCTTCAGAAACCAGACCTATCTGGATACAATGGCTTTCGTATTCAGATAAATCAACATCTGGTTTTAGCTTTGCGCCAGCGCCAAAAACTTCCATGTCGTCGCTGATATGGTTATGGCACCAAGCACATTTACTCATTGCTTCTTCATCTGGGATAATATTAAATTCCATGACATCCTCATACTTCCATAAATATTTTTATTTCCGTTGAGCAAGGGTCAAAGGCAGACTTGATAATCATATAAACGGCTGAGCATAAATCAAGAGAATAGAAGTAGAAAGATTTTGCAATGCCGTAGAAGAAGTATTGCGCATCAAGCGTGACATTTTCCTTCGGACCGCTTCGCTAAATGTCACCACAGCCTGATGCGCTTGAAAAAAAGACACCTCCCTATTCATAGCAAAAAATGCTATGGAACCAGTAATAGAATTATATAACATTAACATTTTGGATATAGGAGGTGTCATATAAAAACATACGCTGGAATCGATTTACATTCAAGTAATAATTACATCGGTATTATCAATGAGCAAGATCAGAGAGTTTATGGGAAACGGATACCAAACGAATTGGATAAAGTTTTGATGGCGCTGGAGCCATTTAAGGATACACTGAAAGGTGTAGTTGTAGAATCAACATACAACTGGTACTGGCTGGTAGAC
>JAQYWL010000174.1 GCA_030145035.1 Desulfobacteria bacterium
ACAACCGACGCTTACCTCTTTCTTTGCGAAGGACCCTACTGAGAATTTCGTCTAGATCGATCTCATTTACCGGTTTTTGCAGATAATCGTCTCCCCCGCAGACCCTGCTCCAATATTGCTCAATCGGGTTTTTTGAAGAACCCATGTGGATAATCGGAGTAGAATTCATGGAAGGATCACTTTTCAATATCCGGGCACACTGATGACCGTTCAGTCGTGGCAGCGTTACATCCAAAATGATTAGATCAGGGTTTTTCGCGAAGGTTTTGCGAACGGCCTCAATTCCATCTGCGCATTCCCAAACCTCCATATTACGTTCCTCCAAGAACCCTCTGACCGAACCATCAGGCGTTGCTGTGCTTTCACCCAGTAAGACTGTTGGTCTTCTTTCGTTCATTTTGTTAACCAATCTTGATGGTCTCGTAAAAAGTTCCAACAACTTGTCATTTCGAGCGAAGCGAGAAATCTTTCAGATCTAACATGCTGTAAACATAAGATTTCTCCCTGCGGTCGAAATGACACATTCACTAAATCCGACTTTTTACGAAGCCGTCAATCTTCCTGTTTTTGTTTAATAAGATAGCACATTCAGATCCAAAACAGTTAATAGTTGTTTGGGAATTTCCACAACCTATTGAAATCACAGAGCTACAACCGCCTCCATTTTCTTCAGCATCTCAGCCGGCCCCAAAAAGCCAACAGCTCTCAACCTATTGATCTCTTCACCCTTACTACTGATGAAAACCACCGTCGGCAACCCCGACACCCTAAATTTTTCCGTTAGGGCAGTGCATTTGTTATCGTGCGAGGTGCAATCTACTCTGAGCATAACGAATTCTGTTGCCTTTTTCACGACCTTCTTGTTCCTGAACGTCCTACGATCCAATTCCTTACAGGCAGCGCACCAATCCGCGTAAAAGTCGATTAGGAGGGGTCTATTCTTCTCCTGCAACTGTTCAATGGATTGGCCCCTGTAGTACACCCAGTCTATTGCCGGGGGCTCGGGTTGGAGCGCCGAGTTGACGAGTAAGGCACCTGAAAAGATGAGCAGTACACCAATAGTACTGCGAATTATCTTGAAGCTTCGGGGGTATCCCTCCCCACGCTCCAGGAAGCCGAGCAGGAGCCCGCCAAAAATCCCCAGAACGCCCAGATAGAATCCTTGCTGGTCATTAATCTGTTTGGCTTGCGGGAGGAGAAAATAGATGGCCACGCCAATCAGGAGAAGGCCGAACAACTTTCGTATCCAGACCATCCACATACCCGATTTGGGCAACCGGTTCATATGCCCGGAAAACATGGCCAAAAAAAGATAAGGGAGCCCCAGTCCCAAACCCATGACAAAAAAGAGCAACGCTCCTTTTGCTACAATACCCAACCTGGCAACGATGCCGACCAGCCCGATGACAATGCCGGCTGCACAGGGAGCAATAACGACTCCGACCGTCAATCCCATAACGAAAGAGCCGATGGCGCCTTGTCGCGATTTGCCAAGCTTTGTCATTAAAGACGAGGGGACCGTGATTTCAAAAACGCCAAACATGCTCGCCGCCATGGAAAGAATAATGATAGTGATGAAGATGACAAACCATGGATTTTGAAATAAAAAACCCCACTGCCTGCCTGCAAGGCCGGAGATTAAACCCAGAATAGAAAAAATGAGGGCGATTCCCACGACATAAGATGAGGCCAGGACAAACATGTCCCGCTTCTTCCGCTCACCTTGTCCCATAAAGAAGCTTACAGTCATGGGAATAACAGGATAGACACAGGGAGTCAGGTTCAAGGCGAGACCAAAAAGGAAAAAGGCGATGACAGCATACGCAAGCCCCTTTTCAATGACCTGTCTCGCTCTTAATTCATCAGGGGTAAAAGAGGCTTCTGGTCTGAAAATGTGTTCGTTAATCAGCTTTGTCGGCTCACCTGCCTTGACGATCTTTAAAGGTATCTCAAACCTGACAGACCTGGGCATGAAACACTTTTGATCATCGCAGGCCTGATAAGCCAGCTTGCCTGATACTTTCACATCCGACGGAGAAGTATCATCAGAAAGCTGGCTCTGGGCAATAATGGCAGTTTTGCCCTCATAAACAGAAAGCTTACTGGTGGAAAACGAAAACTTTTTAAGCCGTGGCTCCGGGTATTGCACGGGACCGAATATGATTCCCTCTGACTCATCAAACTTCACAACCGTTGGCATGAGATACTCGTCCGTTGGCTTGTGACTGTTGATGTGAAACCCTTCTTTTATGGTTGCAACAATTGCTGCCTGAAAGGATTCACCAGCATGGACACGTTCATGAGAGGCGTAAGCTTCAACATGCACCGCATTCACGTCTTTAGCTGCGTGTCCGGATGATGAAGATAGGCACGGGGATAGGAGTAATACGATAACTCCACATAGCGAAGGGGATTTAATTATCGATTTCATTCGGGCCACTAGACAGTAAATTCTTCAAATCCTCTTCTATAAAGTCTTTTGTGTACATCCTACCTTTTTCTTACTAGTCCGACCATAACACCAAGTATTCTTAAAGACCCGTGGGCACTCTTATTGAAGTTCAGGGAAGGGTACCTTTGATTGGCCGATTCCAGTCTGATTTGGTTTCTGGTCCGGTAAAAATATTTCAGAGTCACCTCGTCATCAATCAGGGCGGCTACGATATCACCGTTTTGGGCTTGATCATGGATTTTTATAATGACATAATCTCCGTCTTGAATATGGGCATCCACCATGGAGTCCCCTTTAACCTGAACCGCAAAGCACTCCTCAGCGCCAAAAAAACGCCTATCAATGCCCAAAAACTCCTCAAAATTTTCAAGAGCTAAAATAGGCGTGCCTGCCGCAACCCTGCCCACCACAGGAATTTGTCTTTCGGACAAGGGGCGAGCTCCAGGCAGGGTGATCCCACGCCCTTTGCCGGGATGAATCTGGATATATCCCTTTTTTTCCAGAGACCGCAGATGAAAGTGAGCAGTGTTGAGGGACTTAAACCCGAAATAATTACAAAGCTCTCTTATGGTCGGCGGAAATCCATTTTCAGCATTAAAATCTATAAGAAACTTCAAAACCTGCTCTTGCTTGCCTGACAGACTTTCCATGATCTGCTTCCATAATACGGGCACATATGTTCTGTGTGCCGAGTATAGAACGATCGTTCTATTTGTCAAGCACAAAATACAACCATTCGGCAGAATCTCATCCAAATTTTCCCTTGACAAATTAGAACATTCGTTCTATTCCCCGCCATCCAAAGCTAATATCCCAGTTTTCCAACAGAACCATGCCCCACACAAGTGCTGTTTACCGGCCCCGCAATCCCTACGATTCACCGTATTATCGGTGTGTTGAAGATCATTTTGAAGCATTTGAGCAGGTCTATGAGGAACGGTTTGAAAGGCAGTATGGCTTTTTCCGGCCTTATGTTGCCCGCGTTATTCACCGGTATCCCTGGCCCAGACCTGGTCTCGTGTGACAATTGAAAGGGACCGTTTCCTAAGCAATGAATCCAAGTCTTGAGTTAAAATGGAGTTAGTCGCGCCAGGGCGGGCTTGACTGTGGCGACCTCCACAATGGATTTGCCCGTGTCAAATGCGCAGACTGCGGCCACGAGTATCTTTTGGCATTCTCCTGCAAGCGTCGGCACTTCTGCCCGTCGTGTCATCAAAAGCGGGTGATCGTTTTTGCGGAAGAGCTGTGTGAGAACATCTTGAAATATGTTCCCCACCGGCAGTGGGTATTGAGTATTCCCAAGAGGCTGAGGATATATTTCATGTTTGACCGGAGCCTGTTGTCCAAGTTGAGCCAGTGTGCGTGGAAGGTATTAAGCCAGT
>JAQYWL010000227.1 GCA_030145035.1 Desulfobacteria bacterium
ATCGATCAGGCCGTTGCGCTTTGCTTGGGCGAAGACCTGTTTGATGATAAACAACCGGCGGTTTGCCAGCACGTTGCAGTTCTTGCCTTTTTCGCCTTTGGCGATCAGCTTTGCCTTGGTCCTTTTGGCGATACCGATGCGGTAATCTCGAATGGTATCCTCGTCGAGGTCGTGGAGCAGAGTACGTTTCCATTCCTTCAGGATGGGGGCAAGCAGATAGCCATATCTGGAATGACTTTCTGCGCCTATTTTACCTTCCCCCAGCTTCCGGTCCCATTCGTCCTGGCAAAGCTTCGCAGCCTGCCCGAAGGTGGGCAGGGACTGCTGCTTGGTTTGCTTTGCTTCCTTGGCCGGAATTTTGCCGCTGTCAATCAGGGTGCGTACCCGATTGACTTCTCCCTGCGCCAGGTCTTTCCGTCTGTACGTCTTGTGGTATTCCTTCTTGCCCGTTTCCAGGTCCTTGACATGAATGACGTATGCTTTTCTTTTTTTCAGCAAACGGGTCGCGATGGTGACTGTAGCCATAAGCTATTTCCCCTTCAGACTTGCGTTCGCCGCCAAGCTTCTTCGATTTTCAATGAACGATAGCAGGTCTGTTTCCAAGACCAGCTTCCGTGATCCTATCGCGATGTGTGGCAAGGCGCCAGCACCAATCAAGCGTGAAATGGTTGCACGGTGGACCTGTAAGAAACGGGCGGTTTCAGTGATTGTTAACAGTTTTGGGTCTTTAGTCATTTCAGATAATTCTCTTAGGAACAGAACGTAAAGCCTCCTACCGCTTGTGCGTACCCGTTTCCATTTTCCCTCCATTTTTTAGGTTTTTATTACAACGAACTCAGCCGATGTTTTATTATGGGCATGTCGAGTAGTTTGAGCGCAAGCTTCAGACAACTGATATTTTTGATTTGAGCTTGAAAAAGGGAAGAAAAGTGAAAATACCGCACGAAATGGCGGGGTTTTTGAGAAAAATTATTTCCAAAAAATGATCCGATGACTCCACTTCTCGGAAGTAAGATCATGTCTGTCTATCGGCCTGCGGACGATAGACAGACATGATGGTTGCAGAGCGAGATTGACTCGTCGATCTCGCTCTGCAACCATCACCACCAAGAAAACCCCGCACAAAGGTGGCGGGGTTTTGATTAATGACTGCTGCCAAGGTAAGCATCTGACACGTCACGACGTCCAGCTGAATGGCCGGCAGTGACTTCGATTTCATCGCGTGCTTCAGCATCAAGTCGAGGCCATTCTTCACCTGCCATATTCTGTGCTGAATGTTGAAAGGCTTCAACTGATGAATGCTGATTTGGGGACTGAAATTCTGTATGCTCGACATACATGCGATGGAACCTTTCATGCCTGTTGCTGTGGAGCGTCCAACCGCTTTCTTTCTTTGTGAAGCCGCACAATCCAGCCGCGTAGGATAGCTTTTCCTGCCACTTGTCCCCCATTCCGATCGGCATGAGATTATGTACCCCCGGCCTGTCGGATTGACTGACATATGGCATTGCCTTTTCCAAGGCTTCTTGCTGCTGCTCCGATAGGTTGTACAGCGTTCTAGGTCTGCCGCCTTTCGTCCCATATTGTATATGGATACTACGGGCTTCACGATTCCAATCAGCGACCAAATCGACCTTCGCCGATTCTTCCCGGCGCAATCCGAGTTCGTACTGTAATCTGATCTGTGCAGCAGCCCTTGGGGCATATTGATACTTGATCTCGTTTTCCAGCTTTTCGATTACCCCTTGAACGAATTCAGGGGCAACCGCTTTGCTGTTGCTATTGGCAATGCTTCCGCGCCGAACATTGAAAACACCATTGCCCGGGGTGATATTGCTATTGCCATATGCTTCACACAGATGGCGGGCGGCACTGAACACTTCAGCTATGCGCCCGTCACCCACGTCGTTTTCTTTCATTTTGTCAGCAACTGCCGCAAAATGTTTGTTAGAAATGTTGGTCCATTTTCGGACCCCGAATCCCGCTTCACGCAGTCTTTTTGCAAAGACTTTTGCGTTCTGCCTGATTCTGTACTGTTTTGAGCGCGGACCGGATAAGGT
Source organism: Desulfobacteria bacterium (assembly GCA_030145035.1). Lineage (GTDB taxonomy): Bacteria > Desulfobacterota > Desulfobacteria > Desulfobacterales. The sequence continues at coordinate 2,061 of JAQYWL010000227.1, forward strand.
TGCCCTGTTCGCGCCTAGTGCCAGACTGATGGATTTTGTCATTGAATTTCTCCTTCAATAATAGTTCAGGGCAATGCCCTGGGACAAAGCAAGTCGGACCTTTTCTGTTAGCCAGAAAATGACCTGCTTATGGCGCAAAAAAGCGCCACACAACAACCGATAGCGGAACAAATCAATGTCCGTTTCCCACTGAATGAGAAATTCAAGGAATCCATTTAATAAGGGGTGTCATCGCGCAGGCTCGTTCGTCCTGCGCATACAATGATGACCATGGGGGAATTGGGGCAACGACAGATTTATAGATATCTACCGTTTGTCGGATAGCGGGTGCTGTGTTTCAGCCAAGCGTTTGGATGTGAAAGCCTGCCGCTTGGAAATGAACGGCAAAGAAGTGCTAGATGTTTCGGCACGTTAGTGCCAGTTTATGCGTTCATCAGTTTAGACTATCGTCAAAACTTATGAACGCGCCTGAAGTGCGTTGTACCTCCTTCTTATTACTGAAGTATCACTTGGATATACTTCAGCATACGACGCCAAAAACACTTAAGCAAGTTTTGAAGGATTATTTCTTAATCAGCCGTTAAACATTTCGACAATATGACTACTCGCGATCACTCTGCGACGAAGGAAGTGCTCAGCTCAAATAATACATCAGCAAACCTAACTAGCCACTATTTTTCGTGTATGATAAGCCTTGTACATGACAAAAGCATCCCCTACTAAAAAGCGGTTCACGTTGGTGGTCACGATCCAGACCATCTTTTTATCTATTTGCCTACTCCTTGCAGGAACACTCACCGGATACAGCTTCATCAAGAGCAGCGAATCGGCCCTTGAGGCAGGTAAAGACTTACTCGATAAATTAAGCGAAAGTATTGTTCTGGAGATGGAATCAATCTCACAACGCCCTACACGTCTTGTTGAAAACCTTCCGAATATTCCAGCCCTCTCACAAAAGCCTGTAGGACTCGACCATCCACTACTAGATTATTTCAACAACGCGCTCGACAACAACAAAACTCTTACTGCCCTATACTTGGGCTGGGAAGATGGAGATTTTTATTACATATCCCGCATCAGGGACAATGAAGATTTCAGGATAAAAATGAATGCCCCGAAAGAGACTGAACGCATCATTTACTCCATTACAGAGAACAGTGGGCAACGATTGCGTACGACCGGCTTCTATACACTCGACGGAAAACCGACCGGACCACCACAAATCACATTAACTGATTATGACCCACGGAAACGCCCTTGGTATAAGGAAGGCCTGCTCCATCCCGGTTCGGCATACAGGACCAAACCATATATTTTCTCTACACAGAAAGTCCTCGGCACGACATTTACAAACACATTCTGGGGACAAAAATCAGGTGTAATCGGCGCTGACATCATACTCACAAATATTGCTCAATTCCTCGCCGATAGGACCCCTGGCCCAGACGGGCGCATTATGGTTTTTAACGATGAAGGTCTGGCATTCTTTCATGCAAAAACCAAACTGGCAGCCCCATCCCCAAACGAAAGCGATGCGGCCAATAACTTCACTATCACACCAATCAGCTCCATCATGGATCCTGTTCTGTCTACGATGTATGCAAAATTCAAAAATGAAAATGTCACAGCCGGTGATCCTTTCACCTTTCAGGAAGGGAAATTGACCTATATGGCGGACATCAAACGAGGTTTGTTCAGCAAAACCGAAGTGCTGGTCGCCGTCCTCGCTACCGAACAACATTTCACAGAAGAAATCAGGAAAATCGGTCGCAACAGTATGCTTTTCTCTGCCGTTATAATATGCATAGCTGTCCTGCTTATTATGATTGTCTCAAGAAAAATTTCGGCACCGCTCAAAGTCCTCGCTCATACGGCGGATGAACTCAGGCGATTCAATCTGGAAGTAAAGATCGACGTCAAATCAAAAATCAAGGAAGTGTCAGCACTTGCCGATTCCATCAGAGGCATGAAAACAGGTATTCAAACGTTTACCCAATACATCCCCAAGGATCTGGTTAAGAAATACATACGTTCTCGCAGCACTCCGGAAATCGGAGGAGATCGTCGAACCTTAACGATTCTCTTCACTGATATTGCCGGTTTTACCACCATGTCCGAAGGGATGATTCCTGAAACTGTTATTACCATGCTTTCCGATTATTTCAGCCGCATGGGTAAAATCGTCGCTTCGCATAACGGAACCATAGACAAATACATCGGCGACGCCTTAATGGCCTTCTGGAATGCACCAGAACGTACCAAAGGACACACGCTTGAGGGATGTGAAGCAGCTCTTCACTGCGCTCAAGCTGTCCGTAGCTATGAGTATCCAGATGAAAATGGCAATCCCAGAACGTTTGAGACCCGATTTGGACTCCACCGGGGAGAAGCTGTTGTAGGGAATATGGGATCATCCGACCGACTAAACTACACAGCGCTCGGCTCAACTGTGAACATGGCATCCCGGCTGGAAGGGCTGAACAAGTACTACGGGACAACAATACTTGCCAGTGAAGCAGTCAAGCTCAACGCCGGTGATGATTTTGTTTTCAGGTCTGTTGATAAAGTCCTACCAAAGGGAGCGCTCACACCAATCACGATATACGAACTGGTAGGGAGTTGTGAGGGCTGTTCGATTCCAGAAGTGGAAGTTTCATCAGCTACCACGGAACATCTCGAAGAGTGGGAAAAGGCATACGCTTTTTTTCAAGCGCGACAATGGGATAAGGCTCTCACTCTATTCGAAAACATGGATGGAGCAGATGATAAGTTAGTGTCGATTTACATAGAAAGGGCTCGCAAGTACAAGCGCCAAGACCCCGGACCAGACTGGGATGGAGTTGAAGTAATGAAGGCTAAATAGTACAGCCCGTTCGAACATACAGTCTTCCAGCCCATTTACGGCTTATAAGCAATATGCACATTTTTTACGACCAACAGCAAACTCACCGGTACGGACAGATCCCTAATACGCGGCGTTTGCTTAACGGTATCAACCCTTACAAAACGAAACGCTACTCCATAGCACTCCCTTGCTTCAGCCGGGTCAAAATGCTAGGTCACTCGTCAAACAGGAAGAACACGCCGAAAAGAAATATTCAATTAAAATCAACATATTGCCAAAATGTCGAAATCCAGAAGCTTCCGAGTCTTCTCTTCGGCACC
>JAQYWL010000502.1 GCA_030145035.1 Desulfobacteria bacterium
CGCCATTTCCCCAAGGATGCGTTCAACCCATCCCGTAAGCTGTCCCTCCAACTCGTTCCGGTCGATCATGAGAATGACCGTGGACTTGCCAAATGTATCCCGATCCTGAAGGATCAACCGGGCAGCGGTGATCATGGTGAATGTTTTGCCCGAGCCCTGGGTGTGCCAGATCAGGCCGGTTGTCCTTGACGCATCGGCACAGCGGACAAGGACCTTTTCTACAGCACGTGTCTGGTGCTGGCGCAGAATCGTCTTCTGAAGCTCATCTTCCTTGTAAAAGAAAAGAATCCACTCTTTCAGCATTGTCAGGAAACGGTCCCGGTCGAAGAACCGTTTCACCTTCTTCTCGAAGTTCCCCGGTTCTTCGTGGCGCCAGTTGAAGAGGTTCTTCCTCTCCAGATTCCACGTAGCCCCATAGTAGAAATCAATAAGATGCGTAATGTCGAAGACCTGTGGAGCCGTCAGCATCTCGGGTGTTTCATGATGGTACTCGCGGATCTGCATCAAACCTTCTTCAATGCCTTTTGCCTTTCTCGCGCTCTTGGTTTCGATGATGGCAACGGGAAGGCCGTTTATCAGGAACATCACGTCCGCCCGGTTCGTCTCCTGCCCATTCGTGTACCGCCATTCGTCTGTCACGTGGAAGACGTTGCGGTCCGCGTTGGCAAAGTCAACGACTGTGATATTGCGCTCCCGCTTCTCATCGTGGTCATAGATGCTCTGCTCTCCACGAAGCCAGCCGAGGATCTCGGCGTTGCCCTCGATCGTGTTCCGCACGGCCTCAATCCCGCGGATAACCTCATCCACGTTGTCTGCCGTAATCAGCCCGGGATTCAGCTCGATGAGCTTCTCCCCCAGCACGCGATTGAACAGCAAGCCGCCTTCGCCCTTTCGAAGCAAAAGAGCTTGCGATGTTGAGACACGTAACCACCCCACCTCTTCCGCGTAGCGGATTAGGGGATTCTGGACGGTATCCTGTTCTGTGAACTTGCTCATTGGCGGCGCCTCCGTTGAGTTCGCACGCGGTAGAGCTTCTCGGTGAAGCCGCCTTCCTCGACAAAGTCATGCTCCAGCTTCTCGATCTGGCGTTTCAGAAGATAGATGGCTTGATTGATCAGACACAGGAGCGTGTTGGCAGCCACTTCGGGCGTGGCGTCGGCAATGCCGTAGGGGTCGAGAAGCTCAGACCTGTCGGACACGTTAGATTTGTCCGACAAGTCTGACTCTGCAAACCACTTCGCCGGAAAGCCTCGATACCGCTTGCGCACCGCCAACGCCTCGGGCGAGTTCTTGTCCCACTGCGGCAGCTTTCGCTGTCGCAGGAAATCTTCAAAATCCAGGAGCAGTTCCTCAAGGCTGGCCTTCGCGACATTCGTCAGCTTGAGTTCGGTCTTCTTGGAGGTCGCCGATGCCATACTGCCCTCGGCTATGTTCTGCCTCCCACTACGCGCCGCCTGCACCATCTGGTCGTGTGTGCGCGAGCGCCTGGACACAAACCGGTCACAGAAGATCACCGTGCCGTCATAGACAACCTCAGAAGCCTGGAAGCTGCGCAAATTGCGGTATCCGCCGTGAGTGGGGATGAGGCCGGGCTTCTCCCTCTTTTTCCTCTCGTCGGACCTGTCAGACTTGTCCGACGAACTGCTTGCCGTGTCCTGCGTCAACAGTGCATGCGCCGCCCGCACATCCACCACAATGCGATTCAAGAGCTTGCGCAACCCCTCAACATCACCCGGCAGCCCGCCGGGATACGTCTCGTTTGAGAGTTGCGCGATCCATTCGAGCTTCTGCAGAACACCGTCACATAAGTCTGACAAGTCTGACTTGTCAGACGTCTTTCGTGTGTGCCCCGGCCTCCGTTGCTCCCTCATCCCTCCACCTCACTCACATCAATGTTCAAATCCTGCACACGAATTTCTCCGGTCATCAGCGTGTTCAGCGTGGTCTTGAAGAGGTCTTCAAGGGCAGATTTCTTGGATTCCTGGACCACGAGTTTTGCGGCAACCAAATCGATCGTCTGGACTATGTTGTCCTGCTCGCGAGAGTCAGGAACGGGCACCAAAACACTGTCGATAATTTTTGTATTGATGTTAAACTTGCCGTCGGCTGCAGGGGTGGCGCGTCCTGAAAGGTGGGCTGCTCCTGACGCCGTTCCCGTGTAATACTGCAGGAAATCGGGCCGGATCAACTTGGGCTGAAGTCGAGCTCGTATGAGGTATGATGCAAAGAGAGCAGGAGATGGATTTCCCTTGTAAACAGCCGTACGACCAACCAATATCTTTTGGCCGTTTGTGCGAACGAAGAGGATATCACCGTCGTGCAAAAATAGACGCTCGCGCTCTGCGGAAGGGAGATCGGCATACTTGAGTTCTTGAGTATCGATTTTCCCGCCCACTATGTTTGGAATTCGCAGTACCGCCACGCCTTTGCGGTCAAGTGTGCAGCGCTTGGACGTCCCGTATTGCAGGAATTCGCGCAATTCTGACAGCGGATATATCTCCCAACTCTCTGGGATCTCGCCGATTTCGGTCATCTTGGTTTTCTCGCCGCGGAGGCCGTGGGTGAAAACGTGCTGCATGGTGGATTTTTTGAGGTCACGCAACGACTGGATGATCTTTTCTTGCAACTCAATCGCCCGCTGAATCTTCACCAACACCGCCGCAATCTTCTTTTGTTCAGGAAGGGGGGGAGGGAGATGGCCTTTTCTTTCAGCTGTCGGTAATGCCGACTGTAGCCTCGGCTGGGAATATCAAGACGTAGAAGATGGAAGTAGAAATACAGCGGATTGATGTCATCCTTGGGCTTGAGCAGCTTTGTGCCGTCAGCGCCGAGAGCAAAAGGAAAATCGACATACTTGAGCAACCGTGTATGGTCGCCAAAGACTACGTACGGCAAACCATCCCGAATCACTGCCGCCTCGCTATCTGTCCAACCCGCAACCAAGCCTTGCCCCTGATCAACAACAGGGTACTTACCGGAAGACAAATACTCTCGCGTCTTCACCTGCTTGGCGCGGTCAACACGGACAGGTTCTATACACTCCGTAAACGGTTGATTGTCCCATTCTTCTGTCATGATCCCAAGTCCAAGGCCTCTTTATTGCTTACTCTTCTTTCCATAGGCTCCCCGTGATTCCTTCACCCCAAACCCGATCGACTTCCTCGGTGGGTCAGGTGGAAACTTTAAGGTCGCTTTTGCGATCTTAAACGTCGCAACTCCTGCCACTCGTCCGGGCTAACCTGTTTTTGTCTAGTTTCCATCTTTTCAAATCTTTCTTCGTCCTTTGGTATCCTTTGCGGTTCGCTCTCTCCCCGCCCCATACTTCTCCCGCAATTCCCGCACCAGACTCCCCGTTTCACCGTTCTGATCCTCAGCCACGGCCCAGGCTATCTCGCGCTCTATTTCTTCCACGGTTGGCAGGCTGGGCTTGAGGTTGTCCGGCAGGGCACGGGTAAGTTGATATTCGGAGACGCCGATCGGCTTCTTGAGGCCACGCAGGGCGTATTCCAACAGCATCCGGTTCGAGCCTTCTTTTTCCCGGCAGAGGACGAGCCCCACGGACGGTTGGTCGTCAGGATGCCTCAATATGTCATCCACCGCATTGAGATAGAAGTTCATCTTGCCGGCGTCCTCGGCGGCAAATGGACGCGTCTTGAGGTCAATGACGAAGTAGCAGCGGAGCTTCAGGTGATAGAAGAGCAGATCAATGTAGTAGTCCTCGTCACCGATGGCCAATCGGAACTGGTTACCGACAAAAGCGAACCCGGTACCGAGCTCGATGAGGAACTCGCGCAGGTGGACCAGCAGGGCATTCTCAAGCTCCCGCTCGCGGATGTCGTCCGTAAGACCCAGAAAATCGAAGATGTAGGGGTCCTTCAGTATGTCACGCGCAAGATCGGACTGGGGTGCAGGCAACGTGCGACTGAAGTTCGTTACGGCCTGTCCCTTTCTATCATAGTCGCCCTGTTGAATGTGCAGCTCGAGCATGGAGCGGCTCCAACCATGCTCAATGGACTGACGCATGTACCAGACTCGTGCAGATAGATCTTTGACCTTCTCGATCAGCACAGCGTTGTGCATCCAAGGCATTTCTGCCGCAATCTGCGGCAGATTCTCACCGTCAAAATCTGCCGCAGGCTGCGGCAGATTTCTAACCTCGTCTGTATAAGCAAGATAGAATGCGCGCATGCGCCAGATGTTTCGCGGTGAAAAGCCCTGAATGTCTGGAAACTCCCGCCGGACATCCCGGGAAAGTCGCTCAATGACCGCAGAACCCCACCCTTTCGCCCGCTGACGCTCAACAATCAGCTTCCCAATCCCCCAGTAAAGAGCAACCAACTCCCTGTTGGCGGCCAAACCTGCACGAACACGAGCCTCGCGGATGCGGGACTTGACCTGATTGAGCAGTTGAGCATAGTCCACCTCGTTGAAGGTGGTTGGGAGGTCCTCGGTCATAGTCTTCCTCCAAGCCCTCTGCGGCCGATGCAGTCTGCCGGTCTGCGCCTCTCGCGCATTTCGTCCCGCAGATCCAGAATGGCATGAGGCAACGCACCGAGTTGCGGAAATCTAACCCGCCGATTCAGCTTCCGCCACTGGAGCCGCCACCAGCGCTGTTCGTCTCGGTTAAACCGATCGATGAGTTCCCGATTGGGCTGTAACATGGTCTACTTGAACCCCATCTGTGCAAAGACCTTTTTCAGGTCAGCGTCGGTTTTTTTGGCTTCCTTCTCCAACCCTCTGAGTTGTTCAAGAACCTCGGGAATGGGTCGATAGACTTCCTTCTCGCTCGTATCCACATACCGGGAAGGAGACAGGTTGTAGTCATTCTCGGCCGCCTGTTTGTTTGTTATGACCCTGACGAAACGCTCAACATCCTGCCCCTTGATGAAGGCCTGGGCGATCTTTCGGATATTTTTGTCCGGGATGTAGTTCTTTGGGCGGCCCTTCTTGAACTCCTGACTTGCGTTTACCAAGACAATCTTGCCCTGACGATGGGGGAGTTTCTGGCCATTCAGCAGAATGATAATCCCAGCGGGGGTGGTGTTGTAAAACAAATTGTCAGGTAAGAGTATTACGCCCTCGACGAGATCATGATCGACGAACCATTTGCGGATGGTCTTTTCTTTGTCTTCGTTTCGGCTCCCGCTGCCGCGCGTCACCGCGCCTGTGTCGAGGACGACTGCTGCCCGGCCTGTGGACTTGAGCGAGGTGATGGTGTGTTGCAGCCAGGCCCAATCCGCCTTACTCGAAGTGATGCCGCCATGCTCCTCAAAGCGCCCGAAGTCGTCTTTTTCATAGACAGAGGGATCAAAGGGCTGGTTCCACATGGGGTTTGCGACGACGATGTCAAACTTCCTGAGACTGGCGTCCGTTTCCCTGAACTTGGGATTTGTCATGGAGTTTCCGCGAACGATCTCGCCTTCCATGTCATGAATGACCATGTTCATCCTGGCGATGGCGTAGCTTGATCCTGTCAGTTCCTGGCCGTAGAGCTTGAGCGGCCGGCTGACCCTCAGTTCCCGTTCCATGAGAACTAACTCGCACTTGATGAGTAGCCCCGCAGATCCACAGTGGGGGAAGTGGGGACGGGCATGAAAATATAACATTCCTCATACATTTTTTGAGAAAGTTATAAATTCATGGCCGTCACGTATCTCTGTATCTCCGCCCGAGAGAACCCGTTAATCAAAATGTTATGAACGTTATTTGAAAGAGTAGATCTTCACATCCAAATTCCTAAAATGTTTCGTATTGAATGTGGCAATTGACTCGGCACCCACCTTTTTGGATGATATAGCGATGTAGGCATCACTGAAGTCAGCCGAGGTACGTCTGAACAGTTCAAGGGCCTCTTCCAGAATATTAAGGTCTGTAACCTCAAGCCCGGGCAGGCCGAGTATACTGGATAGACACTCGTAGATCCGTTTTCTATTCATTTTGTAAAATGATTTTAAAGTCCACGCCATTTCAAAAAATACAGGCGGTCCTGTGACAAGCCTCACCTCTCCTTTCTCGGCAAGATCTAACAGATATTCAACCTTGTCGATCTGGCTCGGAATATCATCAATGAGGTATCGAATAAAAAGGTTCGTATCAACAAAGATTTTTTTCAATCGCTCATCTCCATAACATGCCGGGTCACAGCATCGCGCACGGCTTTTCTTTGGTCCCCTTTTCTGGGAGCGATAGATCCTCGTAGCTCACGGAAAGACCGCAGAGGTTTGATGACAATCTCGTTATCCCTGACGAAAAACTGGACTTTGTCTTTGGAACGAATTCCAAGTTTTTGGCGAATCTTAGCCGGTAAAGTAATTTGTCCTTTTGACGAAACTGTTGCAAGACTCATAATGTCCTCCATTTTCATTTTGTAAAACAATTTTAAAATGTAAGACGTTTTATTTCAAGGTAAAAACAATAAAAAGAAGTCTGGGCTGGCGGATAAGGGTTACCTTCCTAAAACCTTCCAGCACCGCACCCTGTGATTATCGCTTGCATGGTAGAACCCAACTTCCCCTTTTCGGCATCGATCTTCAACAAGAGGACATCTCCCCTGAAATCTGCACCCGGGAGGCGGGTCCAAAGGACTTGGCACATCACCGGAAAGGGTTTTCAGTTCACGTCTATGGTCCGGTTCAGGCACGGGTACTGCTGAAAGCAATGCGAGGGTATAAGGGTGGAGGGGATTATCATAAAGCTCGTCTGCCGGAGCATACTCCATGATGTGGCCCAGGTACATGACAGCAACAGTATCGCTGATGTACCCCACCACATTCAGGTCATGGGCAATAAAGAGATAACTGAGGCCGAGCCGCGCCTGTAGATCTTTGAGGAGATTGATGATCTGGGCCTGGATGGAGACGTCAAGAGCCGATACCGGTTCGTCACATATGATCAAGGACGGCTCCACGCTCAGGGCTCGTGCTATGCCGATGCGCTGTCGCTGGCCGCCGCTGAATTCATGGGGATAACGATCAGCCCCCCTTGCCGATATACCTACCATCTTTAGGAGGTTTTCGACACGGGCTTTCCGCTCAGCCCGCCCTTTCACACCCAAAGTCCGCAGCCCTTCTTCTATTGATTCCCCTGTGGTCATCCTGGGATTCAGAGATCCGTATGGATCCTGGAAGATGATCTGCATCTCTTTTCGCAAGGGTTTCATTTGGCTCTGGGAAAAGCGGCTGATATCGCGCCCCCGAAAAATGATCTTTCCCTCATCGGGTTCAAGCAGCTTCAGGATAAGCCGGCTGGCCGTGGACTTACCGCACCCGCTTTCACCCACCAGACCCAGGGTCTTTCCTTCTTCAATATCAAAGTCCACCCCGTCAACAGCCTGGATCCATCCGATGACCTTCTGCAAAAAACCCCTACGCACCGGGAAGTATTTCTTCAGCCCTTCCACCCTGAGCACAATCTTGTTTGATGAATTCATTCGTTCAGATAAAGATTGAAAGGAGTGATGGAGTATTGGAGTGTTGGAGTGATGTAGAACATAGAACCACCAAAAATTCTCTAAGATCCATTACTCCATTACTCCAATTCCGAGCGGAACAAAATAGGAACAAACTAACTTCGTATGGAAACGTGAATCATTTCGCGCCACGTTCGCCATCATACACCACCGGACAGCGGCTCAGGTGGCCTCCCCCGTAATCGCACATATCCGGAAACCGGCTCCGGCAGGTCTCCAGAGCAAAATCACATCTGGGGTGAAATGCACAGCCACCCGGCTTGTAGGCAGGGTCTGGCACTGTACCAGGGATGCTGTGAAGTCTTGTCCCCCGTTTGGCACGATTCGGCAGTGATGCCAGGAGCCCCCGGGTATAGGGGTGACGGGGATTATGAAAAATTTCAAAGGCTTTACCCTGCTCCGCAATCATACCCGCATACATGACGTATATGCGATCGGCTATACTTGCCACCACGCCCAGGTCATGGGTGATGTATAGAAGCGACATGTGTCGTTTTCTTTGAAGCTCTCCGAAAAGATTGAGAATCTGCGCCTGAATGGTCACATCAAGTGCTGTGGTCGGTTCATCGGCAATCACCAGCTCGGGGTTGCATGCCAGTGCCATGGCAATCATGACCCGCTGCCGCTGGCCGCCGCTCAGCTCATGGGGATAGTCGGCAAGGCGCTCTTCGGGCGAGGGGATCCCCACATCTTTAAGGAGTTGCACACACCTCTGACGCATCTCGCTTTCGCTCACCTTTTCATGGACCATGATCGCCTCCTGGATCTGATCACCTATGGTAAACACAGGATTCAGAGAAGTCATGGGTTCCTGAAAGACCATTGCTATGCGCTTTCCACGAATACTGCGCATCTCCTCTCCACCCAGATCCAAAAGGTTTTGCCCCTTGAACAGCACCTGGCCCCCCGCGATCTCACCCGGAGGTCGTGGGATAAGACCGAGTGTGGTCAGGGCTGACACGGTTTTCCCGCAACCTGATTCACCCACAAGACACACCGTCTCACCCTTGCGGATTTCATAGCTTACACCATCCACGGCGCGGGCAACCCTTTGGTTGTGGCGGAAATATACCTTTAAGTCCTGGACGGAGAGGAGTATGACCTTGTTTTTCATAGAGATTATTTTCAAATGAGAGGTTTTAAACCCGTACTGGTAAATTCCTGAGAGTAAGCTCTGGAGGGTAAACTCCTTTACGGGTTTATAAAATCCTTACGGCCCGCCCTGGCGCTACGTGTTTAAGTTGATCTACTAAGCCTATAGTACAGGTCTGGGCCAGGGATTAACTCCTAATTAGTCTCTGTACGAAAACCCTTGATTGCGAGCTGTCATTGCGAGGAGTGAGGAACGAGCGACGTGGCAATCTCTTTATTTCCAGGAGATTGCCACGGTCGTACCTCCCTCGTAATGACAGGAAAAGTATAATTCAGGCGATTTTCGGTCAAGCACTAATTGGATTATAGGGCGAACTCTTTCCCGGTGTGTACTCCTTATCGGTGTTAATAAGACCCTGACGGGCGAACTCCGCACGGGGGTTTATGTGTAATGAACGTCGCACAGGAGTTTATGCGTAAGCATTTTATTCTGGCTCACTTAATTTACTCAATATCTTTCCCTGAGTTTCGGATTCAGGATGTCCCGCAGCCCCTCACCAAACAGGTTGAAGGAAAGGACAACGATCAGGATCGCAAACCCTGGTGCAAATGTTAGCCACGGCGCATCGAAAATAAAGCGCTTGCCGTCAGAAAGGATACTGCCCCAGGTCGCATGGGGCGGGGGGACACCGAAACCAAGAAAACTCAAGCCCGCCTCGGTCAAAATAGCGGTGGCAATACCGATGGTGGCTGATACCAGTACCGGGGCCATAGCGTTTGGGATCATGTGACGAAAGATAATCCGCCAGTGGTTGACACCCAGGGCACGTGCGGCCGTTACAAAATCCTGTTCCCGCAAAGAGAGAAATTCGGCTCGAACAAAGCGCGTGGCCCCCATCCAGCTAGTCAACCCAATGACGATCATGATGTTATACATGCTTGCCGGAAGAAGCGCCACAACCGTGAGTATGAGGAAAAAGCTCGGGAAGCAGAGCATGATATCCACAAATCGCATGATCAACGTATCTATGGAAATGGCCTCTTTTCGAAGGATATTCAACCACCCTGACAGTTGACACCTTTTCCATACTTTTTTCCAGCAGAAGGAAAAAATGAAGCCCCAAACAGCCCCACCAACTAACGCGGCCCATAAAGGCCTGACCCAAAGAAGTAGTAAGACTACGCCTGAATGTAAAACAATGAGGAAAAGAATGTGATCCACCCTGACATGGTTTTGTCTAAAATAACCTGCTATCCCACCCATAAAGATGCCGATAAGAACCGAGATCCCCACTGCCACAAACCCCACGGTTAGAGACACCCAGGCCCCCTGGAGCATCCTGGCAAACACATCTCGCCCCAAATCATCCGTGCCAAACAGGTATACCCCCAGCCTGGGGACTTCTTCGGGACGTAAGGTCTCCAGATTCGGCCTGGAGAGGGGTGGTAACAACTTCTCCTGAAGCCTGACCATGGCAGGATCAAAGGTCGGATTTGTCCCCGTGGTCTGCACAAGCCCTATTAGTGCAATAAAGAAGAACAGGAGGAAAATGGCAAGCCCTGTCAGGGCCAGCCTGTTTTGTTTGAGGAGATGCCAGAATTCCTCTATGCCGGAACGCCTTCTCATAACCGTATCCTCGGATCGACCACCAGATAGAGCAAGTCAGAAATAAAGGTGCCGGCCAGCACCAAGACAGCAGAAATGAAGTTCACCGTCAGTATAATCGGATAATCTCGTGCCAAAATGGCCTCGTAGGCCATCCTCCCCATCCCCGGCCAGGAAAAAATCGATTCAATGATTACGGAGCCGCCGATCAGGCCCGGCAGGATGAGGCCAAACATGGTGACAAAGGGCAAGAGCGCATTCCGCAGGGCATGCTTGTAATGGACCTGCTCTTCTGGCACGCCTTTGGCCCTGGCAGTCCGCACATAGTCCTGCC
>JAQYWL010000521.1 GCA_030145035.1 Desulfobacteria bacterium
CACCGCTCCTTGTACCAGGCAAAGGTGTTGACCTTGTTGAACGAGACGCACGGCTGTAGCACGTCGATGAGAGCAAAGCCGCGATAAGCGATGCCCCGCTGAATCACCTCGGACAGTTGATCGATGGTGCCGGTAAAACCACGGGCCACAAAACCCGCCCGCATGGCCACGTCCACAGCGATCGGATTGAACGGTGCTGAGGCCACCCCCTCTGGCTGGGCCTTGGTCACAAACCCCTCCTCAGTGGTGGGGCTGGCCTGGCCCTTGGTCAGGCCGTACACCTGGTTGTTGTGCACCAAAAGGGTGACATCGATGTTGCGGCGTATAGCTGCCAGGAAATGGTTTCCGCCTTCTCCGTAGTTGCACCCATCCCCGCTTTCAACGATGATGTTTAGCCTCGGGTTGGCAAGCTTGGCGCCGGTGGCCACGGGAAGCGAGCGGCCATGAAGGCCATTAAAGAGATTGGCATTCAGGTAATGGGGCGCCTTGGCTGCCTGACCTATCCCGGAGACAAACAGGACTTCATGGGGTTCAAGATGTCTGGCTGCCAACGCCTCTTTGACCGCCTTTAGAATAGAGAAGTTTCCACACCCAGGGCACCAGGCTGTATCGTAGTCTCCGTAATCGTCAATGGTGACCATTTTGTCCTCGCTTTCGCCTTTTCTTGCCGGTTTAATTATCGGTATCAATATAGCCTATTCAAAAAGGGAGCCTGATGAGCATACAGGTGATCCAATACTAAAGCGGGGAACTGTTTGAGTCCGCCGCAGGCGGATTAAGAAAGAACAGCGAGATAACATATCTTTTCCACCAGTTGGACAATATCTGCCACAGTCGTGGTTATTTATGGAAGGTATTCCGTGTTCTTTCTTTATGCTCACTTATGCGTGAGTTTCACCCGGTTTAGTATTGGATCACCTGTATGCGACAGTGATTTCAAACAACTAAAATGCTACAAGTCCCGAAGTATCGACTCCGGTGTAAGCGGCAGCCCATCATATCGAAGCACCTTTTTGTTGATTTGAAATCCTGTCTCGCGACGAATCAGCCGAGATAGCTGCCCAAAGGCATTTCCCTCTATGCATACCACCTCCTGTGCCGACTCAAGATGTTCCATGAATTTGTCCGGGACCAACGGCCACACCTGCGAGAAATGGAGTGTGGCCACCTTCTCCCCGTTGGATTTCATACGGGTGGCTGCCTCCTGCACTGCTCCCTTGCTCGATCCCCACGAGACCAACAGCAGGTGCGGCTTCTCTTCCCCTTCCACATCCGGTGAGATGACCTCAGCCCGCATCCCCTCTCCTTTTCTCAACCGCTTTTCAACCATGAGCTTGCGCACAGAAAGATCTTCCGTAATATGACCGTCCTTTGTATGCTCATCGCTGTCAGCCACAACAAGATGTTTACTTATCCCTGGAAGGAGGCGTGGTGTAACACCACTTTCAGTAATGGCAAATCGCTCATACGGAAATGACTGAACGGCCTCGGCATTGACACTCACCGGCGGTAAACCCTCTACGTCAAAGGGCTCCACAGCACGATACGAATCGGCAAGAAACTGGTCGGTCAAGAGAAACACGGGGCACTGATATCTCTCTGCCAGCCTAAAGGCCCTGCGTGTTAGATGGAAGCACTCCTCGACCGTTCCCGGGGAAAAGATGGCCCGTGGAAACTCACCGTGGCCTCCATGAAGAACAAGTTCGAGATCTGCCTGTTCGGTTCGTGTGGGCAGCCCGGTGGCAGGACCGGGGCGCTGTGCCACCACAATCACTACAGGGGTTTCGGTCATGGCTGATAGGCTGACCCCCTCCACCATGAGGGCAAACCCGCCCCCGGATGTGCCTACCATGCTTGGTGCTCCGGCAAACGAGGCTCCTATGGCCATGTTAATGGCTGCAATCTCGTCTTCTGCCTGCTCTACGATCAGGCCCAACTTTTTGGCCTGGGCTGCCAGCTTGAGACCAATAGAGGTCGAAGGGGTCATCGGATAAAACGAGTAGAATCGCAGACCCGCTGAAAGGGCCCCAAGGGCAATGGCCTCATTTCCGTTCATCATCAAGCGCCGGGGGGCATCGAGAACAGCGGGGAGCTTGTGGCTGGATGTCGCGTGTGCACCCGCCCAGCCTGCGGCAGCGGCAAGGGCACGCCTGTTTCTTTCAGCTAAGTGCAGCTTTTTCTTGCCAAACAAATCATCCAATGTCCTTGCCATCAAACCTTCGTCAAGGCCGAGAAGCCAACCGACCACTCCAAGGGCGGCGATGTTTGAGAATCCACCTTCGGCCAGCTCGTTGAAAGGAACTTTCAAAAACGCACTGCCGCCAATGTCAAAGGCGCTATCGAGGACGACCAGCCCATTAGATGAGAGGTCATTGAGATGCAAGGTGACTGTATCCGTATCGAGAGCGACCAGAAGGTCGACCGATTCCGTAGGAGCTATGACCTCATCACTACCTACCCGGATGGAAAAGGTGTTATGTCCACCGCGAATGCGAGACTGGTAGCTCTGTGTGACAACGATGAAATAGCCGCTGCGCACAAGGCTTTTGGCCAGAAGTTGTCCGATGGTGACTAACCCCTGGCCTGCTTCACCGCCGATGAGGATGTTCAAGCTTGTGCCTGTCATCATAACGTTCCCGAAATATTTCTCGTCAGAGCTCGTTGTGGCACGTGGAAACCTCCTTTCCAGCATTGATCACCTTCTTCGTTTTATCCTGGGAAGGACAGTTGTTGTTCACTCACCTTTGATTTCAATCTCCTTCTTCTTGGCCTCTTCTGCCTTGGGAAGCGTGATCTTCAAGACGCCTTTCTTGAAACTCTCCTCGACTTTATCGCTTTGCACGCCAACAGGAAGCCGAATAGACTACCTCCTTTCCTGTATAGCCTCCCCAGGACAAAGATAATCGTTCGCCATCTTTTTTCATCCAATAAGTAAAATGGTATGAAAAGTAAATAAGGTGAATCCTGTATTTTGGAAGGATCTGCACCGTATTTTGGGGTCGGCTTCACGTTAGTCCGAGGCAAGAGACATACCGGTCTCTACCATGAGTTTTCAGCACAGCAACAGGGTCCGGAAGTAAAGATTAAGTCATGATTTGATAGCATCCTGGCAAGGAGATCTCCGATACCGCAGGCCTGAACGTGTTTCCTGGATAGCTTGACACAGCGCGGATTGGTATTAATTTATACTGAATTGATAGGATTTAATCGCATACAAAAGCTAAATCGAACCTCATCTAATATCTTAAGGCTTAGATAATGAACCTGAACGGGCAGACTGACAAGCGTAGAGTTTATGTAACCGAGGAGATGTTGCAAAAATTCTTTAACATCTTCAAAGGGGCAGTCTCTGAGTTCGCTAGCGACAAGGGGCTGCCATACCTGTTGGTATATAATTTGGCACATGGAAGGATCAAATCCGTTTCAGCAAAAGATTACAAAAAAATATTCGGAGAAGAGCCACCATATCAGGAGACACAAAGGGTTGATGGAAAATATTTTAGAGGGATGGTCCGATTATGGTTGTTTTTGAATGGTGATACTACTCAAAAAGATATTTACCGGGAACTGTATCAGGGCAAGAAACACAGTAAGATCGACGACAGAATCTTTACTGGAAGAACGAAGACCGTTAATATTAGGTTAGAGCAAACTTTGGAGCAGAAATTCCTTGATCGGGGCTTGGCGAGACCAGAGATAGAAAAATGGATCGAAGAGCTCTACCAGAACGACGATGAAAAGAGAGTTCCCTACCAAAAAGCTAAGCCGGTCGTAGACTATTTGAAAGAGGTTTTGAACATTAGCCCTAAACGCATCTTGAATCAATCCCCCAGTCGTTACGAATCTGGTCAATTGAGAACGGTTTCCATGAAGAAACATAAGTACATCTTAAACCTGAGAAAAAAAGCGGAAAAGGCCTTACGTTCCGCTTCAAAATTCGAAATCGAAAACCTGCGGGAGCAGATCTGCGGCAAAAGAGAGGGAATGACGCTCTTTTCGGAAATAGAGGACCAGTTAGAATTCTTATGGAAGTACCGCGGGAACAATTCAAGAAAATATTTAGGAAGAAGCATCACTAATTACAAGAAGTCAAAACTCCTGAGAATAGCCCCCTGGAGAGCTCAGAAGATCAGGAATGATTGTGATGAATTAATAAGGGAAAAGCCTGAAATTCAACTGTTGTCCCTTCCAAAATTCCACATGAGACTGAGAATGTCAGAATTTGTCTCAGTTTTGAAATCATTGCTGATTATGAGGATGATCGAAGATGAAAGCAGGACATATGAAAGACTCATTTTAGCGCCTTCATGCGGTGACATGGAAGTATATAGAAAGAGAAAACACATAAGCATGGATGACACAGCGTCCGCTTTAGGAATGCATAAAAAAGCATTTGACATGATGGTTGCAACACATAGCGACATATTCAGGAGAGTGGCAAGATATGATGGCAGGTGGCATCTGCCGATGCTATATGTTAAAGAGCTCAAAGAAAAACAAGGGTTTTCTATAGTAAAAGAAAAATATGAATTATTGGCAAAAGGTGATAAATACTCGCTTCGATCTGGTGGAGGAGAAGCACAGAGGGCTCACTCGTCAGACACACAATCATCACGGACTATGATGGCCAAAAATTATCAGGACGTTCAAGGACCTGCCTATTATCTCATGAACTGTGAGCCAGCCCTTGCCAAGGGTAATTCGACAAACCTGCAAACCATTGTGCTTACCCTATAAATTCGGCATTAGAAGAAATCTTCAACACCGCGGTCTTTTACAAAAAAATGGTGGCCTCCCCTTGACCTGTCGTTTCTAGTGATTATTTTTTGGGCAAAAGCAGAGTCAACTGCTTATCACAGCACTGAAAGGAGGTGGCAAGTATGTCCGCCCTGATTCCAATATTAAGACCAAGAGGGTTGTTGAGTCGTCCAGAACGGGACTTCTTCGATCGCTTCTTCGAGGATTTTCGGCTGCCGCGCCTGTTTTCTGAAGAAAGGGAGTGGGTTCCGCCATTTGACGTCTCTGAAACCGAAAAAGAGGTGATTGTTAAAGCTGAAGTTCCAGGCATGGACAAGAAGGATATCCACATCAACCTGTCAGAGGGTTTGCTGACCATCAAAGGGGAGAAAAAGCAGGAAAAGAAAGACGACAGTGAGAACTATCATTGCGTGGAAAGGCGCTACGGGACCTTTACCAGGACCATGCGACTTCCGTTTGAGGTCGAAGCTGACAAAGTGGATGCAACTTACAACGACGGGGTGCTCAAGTTAACCCTCCCAAAATCTGAGCCTGCTAAGGCAAAAGAGATAGAGATCAAAAGCTAACTCTATCGGCCTTAAACGTGTGCCGGGAAAGGCCTGGCACACGTTTTTTCTTTTATAGCGTTTCAGATATCGATCAATGAGGGCTTTCATCTGAGCCGTAGGACCATAAAAGAATACGGGGCTGGCCATCACGATAATGTCTGCCTGACGAAGCAAAGAGTAGATCTGCTGCATGTCATCATCGATGGGATAAAAACCCTCTTTTTCGCAAGTACCACATTCCTCACAAGGGGATATTTGTAGGCGGGCTACATTGACATCGTGCGTGTGGGCACCAAGCCTTTCGGCTTCGTCAAGAAACGCAGAAAGGAGAATGTTGGTGTTACCTTTGGTGCGCGGACTTCTTTGTAATCCAAGGACAAACATTGAAGGGCCTCCTTTCCTCCCCTAAAATGCTCAGTCTGATGTGTGTTCTCTGATTGGCGCAACTGATGTAACCAGAAAACCCAAAAGGGAGATTGCACCTGCAAAGACAAAGGTATTGGAGAGCCCAATCATATCTGAAAGCCCACCTGAAAAAATGCTCCCCAGGATGAATCCACCGTCGATGACCATAGTGAGTATACTCATCATGCCAGCCTTTTGGTCGAAAGATCCTTGTTCTGCCCCTATAGTATTTAGTGCGGGAAAAATATATCCCAATCCTAACCCGTACAGGATGATGGAAACAACATAGAACAAAATCGAATCTAGCTTGTAAAAAAATATGATACCAACGCCGAATAATACAAAGCAAATCTTGATGATCAAACGCTTGCTGTATCTGTCAAGGATGCCGCTGCCAAAGAGCCTTACAGCTACGGCCAAACCCAGGGAAAGTGCCAGAAACACCCCGCCGCGAACCCCTATGGTCTTTGCGTAAAGGGGAAAATAATTAAGCACGGTAGCCTGGGCATCAACAAACAAAATCATGGCAACCAGGACGAAGAAGAAGGAGCGATCTCTTAAGATCTCTATGTACCTGACGTTGAGGCCAGGCTTTGCCTCCATCTTTTCCCATTTTTGGGTGAAAAGAAGGAGGCTAAAGGCTAAGAAGGTTGTGGCTGCTCCGCCATGGAAGATGGCCGGATGTCCAAAAGCATCCATAAGATGCTCACCGGCAAGGGGGACAAATCCCAGGGCCGCAAGCATTGAAGCACCGTTGTAGCTGAATGCACGTCCCCTGATTTCACGGGGGATGAATTTGGCAATGGCTGAAAAAGCCGCAGCAATGAAGGCAGAAAAGCCAATGCCATGAAAAATTCGAAGAACATATATCGCAGCAATTGTTCCAGGGACAGCGTGATAAAGGAGGGAGCATGCAAAAATCAAGAAAAGGCCTGACAGGAGTACCGGTCTTTCTCCCACCCGGTCAATGGACTTGCCCGCAAGTGGCCTAACCACAAAAGAAGCCACAGAATACATCCCCATGATCAAGCCAATGGCCGTTTTGGAAACATCCATGGCAGACAGGTAGATAGGATACATGAAAAAGAAGGCAGTATTGGAAAAAACGAGAAAGGTCAGGATGTTAATGATGACCAGCTTATTAGTTTTCATGTGTAATAGCATGAATCCTACCGCCTCTTTTTCAAGCCTCCTTCCT
Source organism: Desulfobacteria bacterium (assembly GCA_030145035.1). Taxonomy (GTDB): domain Bacteria; phylum Desulfobacterota; class Desulfobacteria; order Desulfobacterales. Next base: position 6,910 of record JAQYWL010000521.1, read on the forward strand.
TGGTCATACCGGGGACCAGACTTCACATTTTCTTTGGCGGCATGTCTTCGCCGTGTGGGCCGGGAATCGTTACCTCTTCAACGGGCCCGGCACCTTGCAAGAGCGCATTTGCCGCGCTGTGTCCGCTCGCCATGGCCATGGGGACACCCCCCATGAAAAGAGCTGAATATGCCTGGTATCCGGCCATGTAAAGCCCATAAATCGGTGTTCGTACCAACTCCACGGGCTGATAGTCTGAGTTGTACTCGTAATCCCACGACCACCCTGCAACTGCTCCTTCACTTCTCCCGCCCCGCTCCTCGAAGGTAAGGGGTGTAGCCACGTCCATGACTAGCACAGCATGCTCTAGGCCTGGTATCAAATTGGCTGTTTCCCGGACCAGGGCTTGCCCCAATCGTATCTTATAAGCGCGGTAGGCAGGGGGTCTTTGCCCTTGCGCTGGCCGATGCTTTGCAAAGTGTGCATACTCAGCTTCTGTGCGAATCACAACCACTGCCCCTCTTTCGGGTGCAAGCATTGGATCGTCCTTGCTCCAGAGGCTCACCTCCAATTCTTGGGCAGCCAGGGCTTCAGGGTCCACCTGTACAGCCAGCCAGTCTATTTCTTCTTCCCTTTGAGATAGACTGTCCTCACTCCGCCTGAAAATGAGTCGGCTTGCCTCGGAAAAGGCGGAAAGATCAACTTTACTTGTATCCACGCCAAGGCATACCTGAAAGATAGAGTTGGTCTGTTTGGCCCTGGTTACAGCGCGGCACCATCCATCCGGTAAGACCTCCGGTTTGAGCAGCCTTATAAAGGTTGTCTTGTAGTCGGCGTTAGAGATAACTGCTGCTGCATCGATGCATGTGCCCTCTGCAAGGGTCACCCCCGAAATTTTTCCGTTACGTACCCTGATTTCCTTTACCTCTGCGCCAAGTTTAATCTCGCCGAAACCTCCATGCTTTTCGCCTTCACTGGTTGCTGCTTTGGCAAGCCTGTGGCAGAAGGACCGCATGCCTCCTTTCGGATACCATATTCCTTCCCTTGTCATAAGATTCCACATGGCAGCAAGCAGTGGAAGGCCGGTATAGGCTTCCCGGGTGCCAAGGCTGCCCGCAATCCTGCGCAGCCTCCAGTCTTTGATCAACTCAGAAAGATAATTTCGCGCCGAGGTCCTTGCCGCCCTTTCCAACAGCGACCGGTTCATTTCTCGGTTCGGGAACCGCATAGCAGATACGATCCTGTCCATGTCCTGGAAAAATCGCCTTATGCCTTGGGCGTCGGCTGGGAAACATCTTGCCATCTCATCCTTCATCCGACCAAAGGGCAATGAGAGCGGTACGTTTAAATCAAAGGCCCTGATCTGATAGTGGACACGATGAAAGTCGAGGTCATAGGTGTGCCCCACGGAAGTGAGGCCGTGCCGAACGAGCTCCGGCGTGCTGAACCCAAGAGGCCCCATTGGGAAGGTAAAGCCCCTCCGGCTATACACGTAAGCGGTGCCGCCCGGATGCGGATTCTTCTCAAGGACCAAAACTCGGAGGCCAGCTTTTACCAGGCTGGCTGCGGCCGAAAGCCCACCGACCCCGGCGCCAACGACGATTGCATCCCACTGTTTGGACATAGTAGCCAAACGGTATCACAGTCGAAGCGACAAAAGAAGTGGTAGCCTAACTTCCCTACCCGTTCATTAGCATAAAAATACAGTCTCCCCAGTAGATAGATACATTGTTGACCCTATTTACCACTGCGAAGCATCGTCTTAGAATATTATTAGGTGAATCGTGCGTAACTTCTCAATCACTCCGGGCAACAATGAGAAAATCCCCCTTGATCCCCCTTTTGCAAAGGGGGAAGGAGAAGGCTGCCCGAACTTAACGAGAACTTACAATCCTGCGCGCTAAATGTTCCACTCCATTGTTTTCAATATTGTTTAGGCAATGTTGCTACGAAAGCAACAATACCTTCAGGAAAGGAGGGAGTGACTATGAAGATTCGCAAGGTACGAAAGTGCAGAAAGGGTTGTTGTAAATGTAAAAACTCTTGCTAATTCTATGTCTTGAAAAAACCAGACCTGTTATCAGCAGGTCTGGTTTTCCTTTTGTGGGACAAGTAGGTAAATATGGATCTTAAGAAACCTTCCACAATTGAGCTTGTCTGCAAGCGGCACTGTTCCTATTACAAACCGGGCCGGAAGGAAGACATGGCATGTAGGGGTTTCAAGGCACTCCGTGATTTCATCGAAGTTCATCCGACAAGTGCAGCCCATTTTTCCCCAAAGCAGAACAATCCTTTCAAAGACCGGTATCATCATCTTCTCAACCATAGCCTCTGCCAATATTGTGATTTTTTGATCGATGGGTGCGATTTCAAAGATCCCGAGCACACCGGCAGACCTCTCCCCTGCGGAGGATACGTTGCCGCTGACTTACTCCTTCGACGATCCCCCTCGGATGAAACCGAGTTCCTGAAGTCAATGATCCCAAAGGAGACATATGTTGTGTTGGGACCTGATTGTGCACTCAAGCATCTTGAAAGGCCGTACCTGTACGACATAAGAAGGGACGAACTTTACGAGCTGAATAAAAGGGGATTTGACTTCTTAAAAAAATGCGATGGCACACATCTGTTGTCAGAGCTTCCTGTGGATAAGGATTTCCTTGAAACCTGTCTGAAAGAGAAACTCCTTGTCATCGGACCCCGGACAAACCATCGCCATTTCAATTTGAATCTCAGAGGCTCTCCGGTGCCTTCTTTGAGATATCTGGAACTTCAATTGACCACCCGATGTAACCTGAGATGCAAACATTGTTACTTTGGCGAACCGAAGAAGGCTGACCTCCCCTTATCTCGGGTATTATCCGCATTGAGGGAGTTTGAACGGATGCAGGGCCTCAGGGTCCTTTTCTCAGGAGGCGAACCGCTGCTCTATCCTGATCTTTCAGCCTTGAACGAAGCGCTTCCTCGCTATGCGGTGCGCAAGGTTCTTCTCACTAACGGGACGCTGATCACTGAAGGAAATTATCCGGACTGGCGCCACTTTGATGAAATCCAGTTCAGTCTGGATGGTCTTAAGGAAGGTCATGAGAGCCTGCGAGGCACGGGAACCTTTGACCAGGCCATGCACGGAATCGAAATAGCCCGAAAAAAGGGGGTGCCCATTTCCATTGCGACCATGGTGCACCGCCATGACCTGAACGAATTCGATGCCATGGCCAAGTGGATTGAGGAACTGGGGATGGTGGAATGGAATATTGATGTGCCTTGTGTGGCCGGCAGGCTTCTTGAGAATCCGGATTTTTTGGTGATGCCTGAGCAAGGGGCGCCTTTTCTGAAATATGCTAAGGGGGGAAGTTATCACGGTACAGATGAACCCTTTGCCTGCGGGTATCATCTGTGCACCATCACGGCCGAAGGAGACGTTCTAAAGTGCGGTTTCTTTAGAGAAACGCCCCTGGGGGCCTTAAAGGAGGGGCTCGAGGTTTGCTGGGAGCGGATGCGGCCCATTCCGCTAAGCCAGCTCGAATGTGCCTCTTGCCCCCATCTTTCGGATTGTAGAGGTGGGTGTCGATTTCGAGCAGCAAACCCCTTGGGCAAAGACCCGGTTATGTGTGCGCTTTACCGAACAAAAAACGGGGTCTAAGACTTGGATGAGGGAAGATATGTATATGAAGCTATCAATCATCATACCTGCGCTAAACGAAGAAAAAGTCTTGGGCCAAACCCTGGCAGGTCTTAAGGATCAATCTGCCGAGATCATTGTGGTGGACGGCGGCAGCAAGGATACTACGGTAGAAATGGCCTTGCAATACACCTCTCATGTCCTCATTGCTCCAAGAGGTCGCGGCCTTCAACAACACGCAGGAGCGCGTCAATCCCAGGGAAATGTGCTGCTCTTTCTTCACGCAGACACCCAACTGCCGCCAGCATATGAGCATCTCATAGATCAGGCTCTGGCAAATCCAGGCGTTGTGTTTGGCGCCTTCTATCTGAGCTTTTACCCGTCCACACCAGTCTTGGATCTTATCGCCTTCATGGCCAACCTCCGCTCCCGGTTTATAAGGCTCCCATATGGAGACCAGGCCCTCTTTATTCGACGAACTGCCTACTTTCAGGTGAGGGGCTTTCAAGATTGGCCTATCATGGAAGATGTGGATCTGGTCCGTCGGTTGAACCGTGCAGGAGCTTTCAAGCTGGCGCGAGGCTATGTCAAAACATCGGCCCGGCGCTGGCAAGAAGAAAAATTGGTTCTCACGACACTAAGAAATTGGTCCGTTATGATCCGATATTTCATAGGGATCTCTCCGCAGATCCTGGCTCGCCATTATCCGGACACCCGAAATGATGGCCCTCCCCCAACCGGGCTCCGTTATTGTATCAACTCTGTGGCACTGAAATTCGTTGAGAAAAAAGGAAAAACGGAGGACGCCCAATGTCAAAATACGATTACGACATGATCATTATTGGCGGAGGGGCAGCCGGACTAACTGTGGCAGCCGGGGCGGCCCAACTCGGTGCCAAAACCGCCTTGATCGAAAAGGAGAAACTGGGTGGGTTGATGAACTCGTAAGAAGTCAAAAAACCCCCTCTCCCTTGAAGGGAGAGGGTTGGGGTGAGGGTGAATAAAAATGGTATTTCAACCACTTAAACCCAACATTCCACCATTCCAATATTCCAGTATTCCAATTGTGAGCGAAGCGAACTAACTTGATAGTATAGGAATTTCCTTTTTTTGAGCGGCGAAGCCGCGTTACATAAGATCGCGAAGCGATCTTATAACTTGATTACGACTGGTCCCTCAACCGTCCTTTACCTGCGCTTGGTCTACTTTCCTTTTACTCCTATGAATTTCGGTATGGGGCTGACCAAGGTCCGTTTCTGGGACTATTTCTCCGGAACCGGTTTAGGCATCATCGTTGGAACCTTTGTCTTCACATTCTTTATAGGAACCCTGATAGAGGTCTGGGCCTCCAGGAACTGGGCCCAATTACTTTCTTTCAAGGTCTTCTTTTCTGTGGGGTTATTCATATTCTCCTTTTTCATTCCCAAGATCATCAAGAAGATCAAAGGAGAAGACTAGAAGCTGTTTCATCAATCAGGCAACCTTGCGAACTACATGGAACGGCTCACCTCAAGTTTTAACCCATGCGTTGTTGAAGGGCTCATGTGTCGTACACTCATGTCCGTGGCCTGGGACGGGTATCTCTATGA
>JAQYWL010000566.1 GCA_030145035.1 Desulfobacteria bacterium
AATGCTGATGCAAAGCAAACCCGGTCTGGGCCAGGGTGTCAGGATTGAGAAACTTAAAGAGCTGAAACCTGAACACTGACACCTGGCTATTGAACTCAATAACCAAGAATCTTAATTTACACCCCAAATTGCCCCATTGATACCTTTACAAGGCGTCTCTTTCAGTGATAAAATCGATTCTTGATTTTATTAAAAAATCCATTAGATCCTGCCTGCCCCGTAGGTGGGGACCATCGTACTGGGGTCAATCCTGTCTGACAAAAAACGTCTTGAAGGAAACACCATGCTGACATTCCAGAAGCTCCTTCAGGCCCTGGAAAATTTCTGGGCGCGGCACCGTTGCATCTTGCAGCAACCCTATGACATCGAAGTGGGGGCAGGCACCTTTCATCCGGACACCCTTTTGAGGGTGCTCGGTCCTGAACCCTGGCGGGTCGCCTATGTGGAGCCCTCTCGCCGGCCCACGGACGGCCGTTACGGGGAAAACCCCAATCGGCTTCAACACTACTACCAGTATCAGGTCATCCTTAAGCCTTCTCCTCTTGACATCCAGGGCATTTATTTAAGAAGCCTCAAAGCCCTCGGGATCGATCCCCTGGCCCACGACATTCGCTTTGTGGAAGATGATTGGGAATCACCTACCCTCGGCGCATCAGGCCTCGGGTGGGAAGTATGGCTTGATGGAATGGAAATCACCCAATTTACCTATTTTCAACAGGCAGCAAGCATGGAACTCGATCCCGTCTCTGTTGAAATCACATATGGCCTGGAAAGAATCGCCATGTATCTTCAGGGCGTGGACAATGTTTACAACCTGAAATGGAACGATTCGATCACCTACGGGGACTTGCACCATCAGGCAGAAGTAGAGCATTCTACTTACAACTTTGAACAGGCCGACGTCAAGATGCTGCTTGCCCTGTTTGATATGTATGAAGCCGAATGCCGGCGGGTTGTTGCGGTTTCCCTGGTGCTGCCGGCTTATGAATATTGCCTGAAGTGTTCCCACACCTTCAACCTGCTCGATGCCCGTGGTGCCATCAGTGTGACCGAGAGGACCGGCTATATTGCCCGTGTGAGAAACCTGGCCCGGGCCTGCGGTGAAGCCTATCTCGAACAAAGAAAAGCCATGGGATTTCCCTTGCTTAGTGAATCCTGAAGTAGCTTCTCAAAGAGTTGGGGTAAAGCCGGTTCCCCCCTTTGAAAAAGGGGGGTTAGGGGGGATTTAAACGGAGCGATGAAGACTCTACTCGTTGAAATTGTCACAGAAGAGATACCGGCAGGATATATTGCGCCGGCCCTCGAGGCCATGGCAGCCCTCATGGACCAGAAACTGTCACAGGCACGCATTGAATCAGCCGGATGCGGAGAGACCTTTGGAACCCCGAGGCGTCTGACCCTTATGGTTCGGGATGTGGCTGAACGGCAAGCCTCTGTCACGAAAGAAGTTGTAGGTCCCCCTAAAGCAGTGGCCTTTGACGCTGAAGGACGGCCCACGAAGGCGGCCAAAGGCTTTGCAAAGAGCCAAGGTGTTTCAGTGAAGCGCCTGGCTATCAAGACCACAGCCAAAGGGGATTATGTGTGTGTCAAAAAGCTTGAACGGGGACTGGCCTCCCGGAGACTCCTTCAAACCATCATCCCGGAAGTCATTACCGCTATTCCCTTTCCCAAGTCGATGCGGTGGTCCAATCTCGGCCTGACTTTTGCCAGGCCTATTCATTCGATCCTGGCTCTTTTTGGAGACCGGGTCATTCCTTTCAAACTGGAAAACATCAGGAGCGGCCGGCGTACTGTTGGCCATCGCTTCATGCATCCAAGGCCTATTGTTATTTCCGATTTTTCCGAATATATGGCTGCCCTCCGATCAACCTATGTGGTGGTGGATATTGCAGAACGCAAGAACATGATCCGGGAAGAAATAGCCAAAGCCGCACGCAAGCTTGGTGGTGAGGTGATCTCTGATGATGACCTGCTCGACATTGTCACCCACCTGGTGGAGTACCCGGCGGTGTCGGCCGGAACCTTTGATGAGACCTTTCTCAAGCTCCCCCGTGAAGTCCTGATTACGGCCATGCGGGAGCACCAGAAATACTTCGCGGTGGTTAGTTCAGATCATCAATTGTTGCCCTGTTTTGTCGCAGTGAACAACACACCTGCCGAAGATATGGCCTTGGTGACCTCCGGACATGAGCGGGTCATTCGGGCCAGGCTTGAGGATGCCCGCTTCTTCTTTGAAACCGATGCAAAGATATCGTCCCATAAAATGGTTGAAAGACTAAAGGGCGTGTTGTTTCAGGCCAAGCTTGGCACCATGTTTGAGAAGGTGTGTCGCGTACAGAAGCTGGCCGAGCACCTTGCGGAGTTGACAGCCCCTGAGCTCAAGCCCACGGTATCGCGGGCAGCATGGCTGTGCAAATCGGACCTGACCAGCCAAATGGTCAATGAGTTTCCAAACCTCCAGGGGGTGATGGGCCGCATTTATGCGATCCGCTCAGGGGAGCCTGAGGCTGTGGCCCGGGCCATTGAGGAGCACTATCTGCCGGCCTATGCCGGAGGCCCCCTCCCTGAAACCCCGGCCGGAGCGCTGCTGAGCATTGCTGACAAGTTAGATACGATCTGCGGCTGCTTTGGAATCGGCCTCATCCCGACCGGGACTTCCGATCCTTATGCCCTGAGACGCCAGGCCGCGGGAATTATCCAGATCATGCTGGCCAGGACTTTTCACTCTTCTATCAAAGGACTGATTCGAAAGAGCCTTCAACTCTTGCACGACAACGTGTCTGGAGACGTAGAGCAAACCGCGCAGAAGGTCCTGACCTTCTTTCAGCATCGTGTGGAATACCTATTAGTCGAAGAGGGCTTTTCCAAGGATGTTATCGCTGCTGTGGTTAGCGCTTCCATGGATAATATCCCGGCGGTCCGAAAGCGGACCGAGGCCCTACAGGCCCTGAAGGCCAAACCGGATTTTGAGCCTTTGGCCATTGCGTTTAAGCGCGTGGTCAACATTATCAGGCAGGCCAGACAACTGGGCGAGATCGCTTCAGGCGCGGGCCGGAAACAGACGAAGACAGATCCCGGCCTGTTTCAGCAACCATGCGAGCAAGCCCTTTATGACGCTTTGCAAAGGGTAGAGCAGAACATATCTGAAGATCTGAAAAGGGGGGACTTTGACCGAGCGCTGCTGACTGTTGCAACCCTGAAGGAGCCGGTGGATGCCTTTTTTGATGGGGTCATGGTCTTAACCGAGGATGAGCGTCTAAAACAAAATCGCCTAGGCCTCCTTGGAGAGATTGCCGAAGTTTTTGCCATATTTGCCGACTTTTCTAAGATTTCGACTTAGACCAG
>JAQYWL010000179.1 GCA_030145035.1 Desulfobacteria bacterium
GATTTTTCTCTGCCAGCCCCCACACCACCTGGCATCCGCCTGAGGTGGACGAAGCGGTTCACTGAGCTGATCCTTCGACTGCGCTCAGGACGCCGCAGCCGGATACAGATTGAAAATGATATATTTGATTTCAAATAGGTGAAAGAGCAATTAGGGAAAGCAATCATGGCGTTGACAGGACAAATGTTAAGATTTCACCAGCTCTATTTCCCCCTTAGCGGGTAGACAAATTCTCTTTTAAGCTAAGATAATTCCACCGAAAACAACACAATGGCAGCCATTTGAATGAGGAATATTTTGCGTGGATATTGAAATTATTCGCAAGCGAGTGCGGGCTGGGGACTATCTCACCAAAAGTCATGCGGTGCAACACGCATTGAAAGAAGGATTTAGGCGTAAGCATATCGTTCAGGCTGTTCTCGGTGGAAGAATTATCGAGGCATACCCAGATGACCAACGGGTGCTTGTTTGTGGCCCTACAACGCTTTCGGAAAAGACAGTCATTTACCTGCATGTTGTTTGTGAATATGCAGATCCAGTGTACATTGAATTCGTAACAGCTTACATCCCTGACGAAAGCGAATGGGAAAGTCCACCGTTTAGGCGACGCAAACCAAAGAGGAGATAACGTATGACAACCAAACCTATTCCGATTTGCGGTAAACACAAAGTCCTAAAAGAATGGCGGCCAACCACGTTTGAGTATAGTGATGAGGGGATCTCAATTCGTGTTCCTAACGTTTATGCTTGGGTCTGCCCTAGAGACGGCGAAGCATCTTTCACACCTGAAATTGTGGACGAACTGATCGACACCGTGAATGAGCTGATAAAAACTGCCAAGCGTGCTAGAGAACGCCGGTCTGTTCTGACAGAATACATCGTTTCAGTCGCTTAGCCACTCAAATTCAAAGAAGCCGCCTAACGGGCTGCGAGATTAAGCTGCACCCTTTGGGCCCGGGAGATGCTGAAGGCATCTACCGTGACAAAGGGCGTAGCCGCGAAGCGCCGCCTATCCTATGGGTTGGACTCGGACGCTTTACAGCGGGGTTTGTGGGTTAGGTTCATGGTGATTGTTCTGATCCTGCAGGCGATTTTATTCCAATGCACCAAGGCATAATTCATGCGGATAAGACGTATCGAAGGAAAGTTCTTGTTATTTGCATCGTACTCTTCTCACTGGCCGGTTTGCTGATCGGATGGGTGCTTCCGTGGGCAAAAGAATATCTTCATCGGTTAGATCCTGAAACCGCTTTGAGCGTAATGAAAGTTACGCTCGTCGTTGTGTTTTTAAGCGTTGTTCCTTTTGGCCTTTACCTATTGGCGTTCGGGCGTAAGGTGATGGAACATGAACGTTTTCCACCGCCGGGCGTAAAGGTCATAAGGCACACCAAGCTCATTGAAGGTGAAAAGGCGAGAGTCCGAGGCCGACTGTTGGTTGTTTTTTCTCTAATTCTCATCGTCTTTGGTCTTTTTGGTGCCGTGTATACTCCATATATGCTCCACAAGCTAACAAGCCCGACGGGTAGGCTTACAGTATCTGACACTCAGTAAAATCTAAAAGGGGTCAAAAAGGAGCGGTTTTAGTAGACGCACATGGCAAGAGCAAAGCGGCATTTTTGGTGCCAAAAATGCCGATATTGATGCTGAAAACAGCTAGTTCTGGAACATTAATCCAGATATTTCAACATGATAGCTTGGCCCGACCCCATTTGCCCCATTTGCACCATTCCATTTGCCATTAAAGAGCATCCATACCTGGCCATGTCTTAAAGAAAATCGCTGAGGAGATTAAAAATGAATAATCGTGATATTGGCCAAGAAATTTTAGATGGTATCCGAGAAATCAAAAGTTTTCGGAAAGGTGAAATCAAGTTAAAGAAGCACACCTTAACTGAACCCTCTCCACCGAAAGTAATTAGGCAAAAATTAAAATTATCCCAATCTGCATTTGCAAGTTTAATGGGTGTTAGCCCGCGGACCATACAAGACTGGGAGCAAGGTCGAAGGCAGCCCCAAGGGCCTGCCAAGTCTCTATTGCGAATCGCAGAGCAACATCCAGAGATCTTTACAGAGCTAAGGTAGTCACCACCTAATCGGGTAGCCGGGGGTTTTTCTCCCCAAGCCCCACACCATCCGCCGTCGCATAAAAGCTATGGCGGGACAGGCCTGGCATCCGCCTGAGGCGGACTAGTCGGTTGCACAGAGCTGATCCTTCGACTGCGCTCAGGACGCCGTAGCCGGATACGGATTGAAAATGATATATTTGACAAATAGGTAAAAAAGCAACCAGGGAAAGCAATTAGGTTAGAGAGGGAGATAGGGGACATTGTGTAATGTATGAAGCTTCAAAAGGCTAAAAAAGTGGTAATAAAATACAGTAGTTATAGAGTTATTTACTTATTTATGGACGTCCCCGTTGTAAAATCGGATGGGGCCTGACAGCTCTGACAGTGGCAAAAGGACGCCTCAATATCCCTTCAAAAGGGGTTGAAGAAGACGAGGAAGGTGACATGAAATGACCAAGAATACGAAAAGAGAAATTGAAAATGAGATCAAGAGACTGATAAAGCAACTGAAGAAATATGATGACTCTGAAAGCTATCCAAGAGACAAAGTCAAGGGGTTGGAGAAAATCAGGGGCAAATTGGTCTCTATTGGCAAACCTGCAGTTGCGCAGTTAATAGAGGTATTGAATAACTATGATACGTGGAGCTGTTTTTTCGCTGCTGATGCGTTGGGGGAGATCGGTGATGAAATGGCCATTCGACCGCTCGCAGACGCATTAGAGGAGCCAGAACTTGGTGAACATGCCAGGGAAGCAATAAAGGAATTCGGCTCTCTCTGCATTCCGGAAGTGATAAGAAAAGTGGAGTATAGAATTGCACACCCACAAGAAAAAGATGTAGGAACAGACCTGGTAACTGCGCACGCGCTACGCACGATCGGTGAAATAAGATGCGATGAATCCATCAAATTCCTGAATAGTTTGCTGGATGACTATATGTCAGAGATGCCCGATGAGACTTTTGATCCAACGAAACGCGACTGGAAATATAGGAATGTGGACCTCTTTCACCTCCTTGACTGCATGGTAAGGCAGCAGGACAAAAGGGCAATACCACATATCACAAAGGCAAGGGATTTCTTTCCAGAAGAATACGCAGATCATAAGGTCTGCCAGATTGCTATCGGCAGAATAAGAAAGGGACGGGTTGAGGGTTATCTCCCAATGGAAGCATTGGAAATCGCAATGCCTTCCGGAGCCATTATGGATGCACTGTCTGGCGGAGAATACGGATGGAAAGATACCCTTGAGGACGATTACGGTGAATATCTCGAGGATGATGATGAGACATGGGAACACAATAACGGATTTGATTATTCAGATTCAGAAAAAGGAGGAAGTGTAACAAAAAAGAGGTTCAGTGAAGTCTATCAATTCAAGATTACGCTCAGGGGTGGCAAACCACCGATTTGGCGGCGGATACAAGTGCCGAAGACTTATACGTTTTGGGACCTGCATGTTGCCATTCAAGACGCTATGGGTTGGGGAGATTGTCATCTTCACGAGTTCGAGATCGTCCAGCGTTCAACCGGATTAGAGGTGAACATAGGAATTCCAGATGAAGATTTTGATAGAGACGTGCTTCCGGATTGGAAACAAAAAATAGCTGACTATTTTTCTATGGAGAATCGATCGGCTGATTATCTATATGATTTTGGTGATAGTTGGGAACACAAAATAGAATTGGAAAAGATACTCCCCAAAGAAAAAAATGTTGATTATCCTATATGTATCAAAGGAAAAAGGGCGTGTCCTCCAGAAGATTGTGGGGGGATTTGGGGGTATAAGGATTTTTTGGAAATCATAACAGACCCCGATCATGAGGAGTATCAAGAAATGTTGGAGTGGGTTGGCGGAGAGTTTGACCCAGGGCATTTTGACGTGGAAGAGGTTCGTTTTACCGACCCTGACGAACGTCGC
>JAQYWL010000284.1 GCA_030145035.1 Desulfobacteria bacterium
TGTCAGGAGCGACAAACGCGAGATAACCTGAACACTGAAACCTGAAACCTGAAACCTGGGGTGCTGAAAAAAAGTGTAAACTACTTTATGGCGAAAATGAAGGATGCCGAGGCAAAAAATGACCGGCATAAACCTGGCAAGGCCACTCGTCATCTGGGTGTTGTGTATCCTGACCATCCACCTGTCTGGCTGTGTCGGCGCCCAACATGCTCCCAGATACCCGGACAATATATGTGAAATCTTCCGGGAAGACCGGGCATGGTACAGGAGTGCGCATGCTTCCTACCGCAGGTGGGGCATCCCCATCCCGGTTACGATGGCTATAATGCACCAGGAATCGAAATTCGAGGCCAAAACCAAACCCCCTCGCACCACCTGCCTTTGCATTTTTCCCGGACCTCGACCTTCGACGGCCTACGGCTACTCACAGGCGCTGGACGAAACATGGGACAAATACAAGCGATCTGCGGGTAACCGGGGAGCTGACAGGGATGATTTCAGTGATGCGGTAGATTTCATCGGCTGGTATTGCAACATAAGCCATACCAAGTGCAGCATTGCCAGGGATGATGCCTACAATCTGTATTTAGCCTACCATGAAGGTCATGGCGGGTTTCGCCGAAAAACGTACCGAAAAAAGGCGTGGTTGCGGCAAGTTGCCGGCAAGGTTGGAAGCAGGGCAAGAATCTACGAAAAGCAACTGGCGTCATGTCAAAGGGAATTTCAAAAGCGCGGATGTTGCTGTCTCTGGCCTTTTTAGTTCCTTAGCGCCACAACATCGACAAAAGATTGTCTATGTGACGTAACCTTTTGTACTTATTGATTAATAGTGAGCTAAAGTTTGAAATGAATAAACCAATTATAATACGGAATCGTATTTAAGAATGCGTGTACTAAAGAGCAATTAACACATGGGGAATGGTGATGGCCTGAAGAGGAAACCAGATAAGGCACGGCAAAGACAGTGGTGCCCGGAATGTAAGAAGTACGTCCTCGCTGTCAGACCCAAGACAAGCCTCATAATAAACATACTGTTGTCAGTTCTTACTATGGGTTTGTGGCTTATTGTTTGGGCTTGTACAGCAGACCTTGGTACAAGGAAGCCACGCCAATGCCCAGCATGTGGCACAATAACCCAGGAGGTGGCTCCCGGCGATGCCGTTGACGAGTTATGAAATCGCTGCGCGATTTAATACGACGCGGCTACGCCGCTCAGAAAAAGAAATTCCTATACTCTCAAACAGTGACCCGTTTTAGAATCGGATCACCTGCATGCTCGTCAGGCTCGCTTTTTCAATGGGCTAAATTGATACGAAACGATGAGAAATGAGAAGCTATGGACCCGTTCAGGGATAAGGTTGTGATTGTGACCGGGGGGAGCTCCGGGATTGGGCGGGCGCTTTGTGAGGAACTGGGTCGAAGAGGAGCCGTGGTCACCGTGGCCGACATCAACATAGAGGGCGCGCTGCAAGTCGCCTCGGCCATAGCCAAAAGTGGAGGCCGGTCCAGTGCGGCGCACCTGGACGTAGCACGGGCAGAAGACGTACAAAAACTCGTAGAGGAGACGGCTTCCACACACGGGCGGCTTGATTACATGTTCAACAACGCGGGCATCGGAATGGCCGGCGAGGTGCGTGACATGGATCTTGAACACTGGCGGCGTATTCTCGACGTTAACCTGTGGGGCGTTATCTACGGCACGACAAGCGCCTATCAAGTGATGATCAAGCAGGGGTTCGGCAATATCGTCAACACTGCTTCCGTAGCCGGCTTGATTCCGATTCCGATGGCCACGGCCTACTCCGCCACCAAGCATGCTGTGGTAGGGCTTTCGACCTCGCTACGGGCCGAGGCGGCTGAACTCGGGGTTAAGGTGAGTGTAGTCTGTCCAGGGTTTATCCGAACAGGCATCTTTGAAGCGGCGACCTGCTTTGGGTCCAAGCGCCAGGATGTGATGTCCAATCTGTCATCAATCAAAATGATTGATGCGACCGACTGTGCGCGTGTAATCCTGCGCGGCGTTGCACGCAACAGGGCCATCATCACGGTCACGGCATTTGCGCGCTTTGTCTGGTGGCTTAACCAGCTCCGTCCAACGCTCTTGGCGCCTCTGGACCGCAAGATAATCCGTTGGTTCCGATGAATGAATAACCTTTTTTATATCCCCTCACCCTAACCCTCTCCCGCCAGGGGAGAGGGAACTGTATGGCAACCCAGCCGCAAGCGGGCGTGGTATTCAAAATGGCCGTTGAAAGGATTTGATATGCGTAACACTTGGTATCCCGTTCTCTTGAGTCTTCTGCTGCTTCTTGCAGCGTGCGCCCCAAAGGTCAAGCCGCCGGTTACAGCCACAGAGGCCCTCGTGAAGATTCGGCCCCAGCGGTTTCCTGATTTCTCGGACGATATGTCGCATGGCTCTCTAAAAGCCGCCATCGATCAGAGCCTTGACTATCTTGAGCGTCTCGATGCCTCAAGGCCCTTTCGTTTTGGGCCGGACACGTTCACCGCCTCTCACCTTGCCAGGTCAATGAAAGCCTTTTACGAATTGATTGAACAAACCCCATCGGCCGACAAGCTCAGAAAAGCTATTAAGAAATCATTTTGGGTCTACAGGGCTGTCGGAAATGATGGGCGCGGCAAGGTCCTGTTTACCGGATACTACGAGCCAGACCTTCAAGGGAGCCTGCACCCCTCACCGGATTATCCATATCCTGTCTACAAAAAGCCTGACGATTGGGTGAGCGTTAATCTGGGCCTGTTCAATCCCAAATATGCAGGTGAACGCGTCATCGGGAGATGTGTCAATCAAACCGTAATACCCTATTTCTCGCGGGATGATATTGACTCCAAGGGGCGTCTTCGGGAAAAAGGGTGTGAACTCCTTTGGGTATCTGATCGCATCGACCTTTTCTTTCTCCACATCCAGGGCTCCGGGCGGGTGCTGTTGGAAGACGGCACTGTGTTGCACGTCAATTACGATTGCGTCAACGGACGACCATACCGGAGTATCGGGAGATTGCTCATCGATGAAGGGAGTATTTCCAGGGAAGAAATGTCCATGCAGCAGATACGTACCTACATGAAGAATTACCCCGAGGAGATCGAGCGTGTCTTAAATCACAATGAAAGCTACGTCTTTTTCAGACTGGTTGATCAGGGCCCCATGGGTAACATTGAGGTGCCTTTGACCCCTGGCCGTTCTGTGGCCACTGATCGGTACCTCTTTCCAAAGGGCGCACTGGCCTTTATCCAAAACGAGAAACCTTTAGTGGACGAAGATGGTACCATCCAGTCCTGGAAAGCCTTTGGCAGATTTGTCCTCAATCAAGATACTGGTGGAGCAATCCGAGGACCAGGACGGGTAGATCTCTTTTGGGGAAGTGGCCCATATGCCGAGACCGGGGCAGGTCACATGAAGCATGATGGAACGCTCTATTTTCTTGTGCTGAAACAGGTTGAAGAAACTAAGGAAAGGCTAAAATAATACGAATGAACAAGTATCAAGAGGTTACTGAGGCAAGAAATCTGCTCGAATTGTCCGAACGGGCGAGCATGGAAGAAATCAAGGCTAACTATAGAGACCTCATCAGGAAATGGCATCCGGACAGATGTAGGGAAACCAAAGAAAAATGCACAGAAATGACAGCCAAGATTATTGCAGCATATAGGATCATTATTGACTACTGCAATCATTATAAATTCTCCTTTTCCAAAGAAGAAGTCAGACATCATCTCTCAGAAGAAGAGTGGTGGTTTGAACGTTTTGGCAACGATCCCTTATGGGGAAAGTGAAAACAAAAGCACCGTCATGCGAAACGATGTGGGAAGTACTTGAGACAGCTAAAAATGTAGCAAAAAATAGTTTCCACGTATGGATTGACAAGCAAGCCCTGGTCGATTTCTCGCGAAAAGTGCTTGCAGATGGAATCCAAATACCACGCTGGGACTGCTCACACCACTTTCACGACAAAGGCGAAACCACGGTCTCTTACCTTCTTGTCTTGGACAGCATTAA
>JAQYWL010000270.1 GCA_030145035.1 Desulfobacteria bacterium
ATTCAAAGCAGCAGCGCTACCACCGTTATGGTTGTGGGTCTTATCAATGCGGGACTCATGAATTTTGTCCAGTCCGTCGGAGTCATTCTCGGGGCAAATATCGGGTCCACGGTATTGCCTCAGATTGTCGCGTTAAACCCCGGCCAGTTGGCCTTTCCTGCCATCGGCGTTGGCATGATCCTCCATCTGTTCTTCAAGGACTCCAAGGTAAAGGATAGCGGCCTGATCCTCCTTGGTTTCGGGATGCTGTTCTTGGGCCTTGTTCTTATGAAAGACGCCATCCCCCCCGAGACCAAGGTGATGATTCAGAAGCTCTTTTTGCTCGGCAGCGGCGGCCTGAAGGGAGCATTTATCGGCCTGGCTGTGGGGACCGTTGCCACGGCCATTGTTCAGGCCAGCGGCATTACGGTGGGCATCATTGTCATGCTTGCCTCACAGGGCATGGTGGGTGACCTGAAAGAGGCGATTCCGTTGATCCTGGGCTGCAACATTGGAACTTGTGTCACCGCGCTTATTGCAAGCATCGGGAGCGATGCAGAGTCAAAGCGCGCTGCGGTTTCTCACGCTTTTTTTAATCTCTTCGGCGCATTCTTGACTCTAGTGGTCTTCTACCGGTTTTATCTTTGGCTCATTCCCAAAACGGGTGGCAGCCTTGCCCACCAGATTGCCAACCTTCATGTAATGGTAAAATTGGTGGATGCCTTACTTTTCCTTCCGATTGTGACGCCTTTTTCAAGGTTCATCTCCTGGATTGTTCCTGCCAGGATAGTCGAAAAACTCCGGATCGAAGTCCCTCAATATCTTGATGACAGATTCGTTGAAGAGCCGGTTGTTGCCATTGAGCTGGCGATCAAGGAAATCGTAAGACTGGGCGAAATCTCCCGAAACATGATAAAGTATGCCATGGATGGATTCATGTACAATGACAAAGTACTCCTGGACCGGGTGGAAGAGTATGGGAAGGCAGTTCGCAGTCTGCGGGAGGCCATCTCTCGATATGTGATCCGGATTTCCCAGCAAGACCTGAGCAAGGAAGAGGCAGAGAGAATTCCCAAGTTGATCCTTTCTGTGAACAACTTCGATCGGGTGGCCGGATATGCTGTCAGGCTGTTGGAACTCGGGCGCATCAAGGTCTCCGAGAATATTCCTCTGGTAGGCAGCGCCTTGAATGAACTCAAAAGCACCTATCGCGAGGTGGATACAATGCTAACCGAGGTAAGCGGATACCTGCCTGAATTCAAGCGGTGAGCCCCAGCGAGCCCCTTAAACGGGAAGAATGATGGTGCACACGGTTCCCTCTCGCAATTCACTTTGAATGCACATGTCACCTTCATGATCCTCTATGATTTTGCGAGAAATGGCCAGCCCGAGCCCTGTACCTTTGTGTTTGGTGGTAACAAACGGGTCGAAAATATCCTTTAAGTCCTCGGGGGCAATTCCTTTTCCTGTGTCACTGAAGCGGATTTCAATGCTATGCTCCTTCAAATGTGTTTCAATAGATAGCTTCCCGCCTTCGGGCATGGCTTCAATCGCATTCTTGAGAATATTTATGAATACCTGTTCAATCTGTTTTGGATCAAATAAGGTTTCCGGAATATGAGGATCAACGCATTTGTCAAATGCTACATGATGGGCCTCAAACTCTTGCTCTAAAAGGATAAAGACTTCCTCTACCAGGCTATTGATGCTCGCTAAGCTCTTTTTTGGCTTGGATGGCTTGGTAAAGTCAGTAACATCTGAAAGGAATTCCTCTAATCTGTTGATTTCATTTATGATGATTTCCAACTTTTCTTTGGTTTTGTCATCTTGGCCTATCTTGCGAAGAACCTGATGGGCAAAACCACCAATTACCATCAGGGGATTCTTTATTTCGTGAGATATATAGGCCACCCCCTGACCAATGGTTGCCAATACTTCGCATTCCAAAAGACTTTTTTCTAGTTTCTTCCTTTCCGTTAAATCCCGAAAGAAGAGCACAGTTCCCAATACCTTTCCATCTTCGTATATGATACTTGCCGATAGCCAGACGGGTACCTCATTGCCGGCTTTGTCTAGAATGGTCGTTTCATAGTTTTCCAGCTTACCAGCCCCCCCATATCCGTCGCCATACAAGTCTTCCCTGACCTTTTCGGCCTGACCGGGCGGATAGAGATCGGCCACGTCCATCTTCCCAATAGCCTCCTCACTTGCATATCCAAAGACCTTTTCTGCACCTTCATTGAAGACTACTATGTTTCTCCTCTTATCCGTGGCAACAATCCCATCAATGGAGCCCTCAATGAGATTTGTTTGGAAGTCATAGATTTTTTTCAATTTATCCCTGGAGACCTTTAGATTCCTGGTCATCTGGGAGAAGGCATCTGCAAGCCGGACTATTTCATCACCTCTTTGGATCGTATATACGCTGCATTTACGACATTCTTCAAGCTTTCCAGGAAACTTTCCCATGGGAGCCCCGGTGCAGAGTGTATCTTCGATGTACCAGCATGGCACATCAGCTTCTCCGTGAGCCGGGCAATCGGTTTTATCACATTCCAGAATCTCCCAGCATTTGATCTTTTTCCCGAAATCAAAGCTTACATCCAGGTTTCCACGGCTAATCTCATACGCCAGCTCCGTAAGGCGTGTGAGAGGTCGGGTAATATATCTAGATAGCCATTGGTTTATAAAAAATCCCACCAGAATGATGACAAATACTGTTCCCAGAAGGATAATGGCTAATTTACCTATAAGCTGGTCTATAACTCCTTTATTTAATCCCACACGAATCGTTCCAATTTGATATATACCTTCTTTGACAGGCACAGCAATATCGTAAACGTGTCCTTCAGGGATTTTAACGGGCTTGATACTTCGTATTTGATCCGGCAAAACCTTATTGGCTTCCACAATGGCTGAGGGAAATTCACCAATAAAGGTATGGGCCAACACTTTTTCATTTCTGTCCACGACCATTATATATGATACAAAGCGTCTTCTCTCTTCAAGTTGCTTTTCATCAAAGATCAAGCTGCTCAGCATAGGTTTATTCCCTGTCAGGATATAGCCCCTGCTCAAGCCGGCTATGCTTCGGGCGATAGCAACCCCTCTTGTGTTAAGCTCTGAGATCAGACTTGGCACCAGTACCCACCGGACAACGATAGCCACGGCTATGCCTAAAAGAACCACGATTAATAGGGTGCTAAATAATACCTTATTCCTAAAACTCAGCCCTCGGCGTATTTTCATCTTCCCAATTGGGGCAAAGCCCCCAGGCTCTTTTTAAGTTCCTTCCAATCTGTAAACATGCTGACTTTACCATCTTTAATCTTCGTAAAGTATACCTGTTCCAGGCCTTGATGATCATTGGGGCCAAATGAGATCTTGGCACCGATACCCACAAAATACCTGTCCAGGGTCTCTATGGCATCAATGAACCCTTCCCTGGTAAGTTCTCTTCCGGCCCGTCTCAGGCCCTCAACCAGGATTTTTGCATTAACGAATCCCTCAAATCCCACAAAGGTGGGCATGCATTGGGGGTAATATTTAGCCAGTAAGCGGGCATAATCCTTCGCAGCCGGAAGAAGAACCCTCTCCTCGGGTGGTGGAACCACCTGTGTGATAATAACCCCTTCCCCTTCCTTGCCCAGTTTCTTGGCCAACTCATCTGCACCTACAAAGGAGACATTATGGAAGACAGGGTTAAAGCCTTTTGATTTGGCCAGCTTTATGAATTTGGCACACGGATCATAGGTACCAATCATAATGACTGCCTCCGCACCGGAAGGGATAATCTTATCGAGCCCGTCTTCTACATCAAGGGTCCCACGGATATAAGTGCCCGTGGCTACCGGCGCAAGGCCATATTTCTTGAGGCCTAACCTGGTCCCTTCAAGGCCGTCCAATCCATAAGCATCATCCTGGTAGAAAACCGCAACCTTTTTTATACCCAAATCTTCTATCAGGTGTTTGACCACCGCACCTGTTTCTTGATAATAGGGCGCCCGGACATTTATGATCTAGCGCTTAAAAGGTTCTCTTAGGGCATTTGCCCCGGTGAAGAGACCCAGAAGCGGGATTTTGGCCTTCTCAACAATGGGGATAATCTTGACCGACGTAGGAGTGCCCACATAACAGAAAAGGGCAAAGACCTTATCCTCATTGAGAAGTTTTTTCGTATTGGCCACACACCTTGGGGGGTCATATCCATCATCGTATGCGATCACCTTTATCTTCCTGCCATGGATACCACCCTGTTCATTGATATGGTTGAGATACGAAAGTGCTCCGTGCAGGGTCTGGGTTCCCAAGAACCTGGCATGGCCCCCTAAGGCCAGAGAAGAGCCGAGGAGGATTTCGGTATCAGTAACGCCAGGAACCGCCCGTGCCCTTTTTATCTTCTCCCAATCAATAAGCATAATAAACTTGCCGTCCCGGATCTGGGTAAAGTATACCCTTTCCAATCCCTGGTGATCATCCGGACCAAATGTGAGGGTGTTGGCAATACCCAGGGAATAGTCCTGTATGGAATCTATGGCATCAATGAATTTCTCCCGGTTTAAATCCCTGCCAGCCCTTCTCAGGCCTTCCACCAGCGCCCTGGCATTGATATAACCCTCAAGCCCCACAAAGCTGGGTTCATCTTCAGGATAATATTTTTTGAGTAAATTGCAGTATTCCTCTGCACCCCATAGCAAGGTTCTTGCCTCCGGTGCCTCGGGTGGTGGAACCACCTGTGTGATAATAACCCCTTCGCCCTCCTTGCCCAGTTTCCTGGCCAACTCATCTCCACCTACAAAGGAGACATTGTGGAAGATAGGACTAAGGCCTTTTGATTTAGCCAACTTTATGAACTTGGCACATGGATCATAGGTCCCAACCATAATGACCGCCTCGGCACCGGAAGGGATAATCTTATTGAGTCCGTCTTCTACATTTAGGGTCCCACGGATATAAGTGCCTGTAGCTACCGGGGCAAGGCCATACTTCTTGAGAGCGATCTCTGTGCCGGTAAGTCCGTCAAATCCATAAGCATCATACTGGTAAAACACGGCTATCTTTTTTATGCCTAAGTCTTCCACAAAATGTTTAACCGCTGCACGTGTTTCCTGATAATAGGATGCCCGGACATTAATGATATAACGCTTAAAGGGTTCTCTCAGGGCATTTGCCCCGGTAAAGAGACCCAGTAAGGGAATCCTGGCCTCCTCAACAATAGGGATAATTTTGACCGACGTGGGCGTACCTACATAGCAGAAGAAGGCAAAGATCTTATCTTCGTTAATAAGCTTTTGGGTATTTGCGACACACCTTGGGGGGTCATATCCGTCATCGTATGCAATAACCTTTATCTTCCTGCCATGGATACCACCCTGTTCATTGATATGGTTGAGATAAGAGAGTGCTCCATGCAGAGTCTGGGTTCCCAGGAAGCTGGCATGACCGCTTAAAGCCAGAGAAGAACCCAGGAGGATTTCGGTATCAGTAACCCCTGGCACAGACCCTCCGCCGACTCTATGTTTAGCTGCTTTGTCACAAGAAGAGACCAAAACGAGCAGAAAAAAGAAGGTGCTGAATATCCTTACGAAGTGTTTCATCCCTTTCTCCCTTTTTTATGGGCTACGAACACGAATCACGGCTTGCCCTGGGGCGCTTGAGTTTCTTGAAGGCTACCATTTCAAAACAGGAAAGGCAACCTTTCCCAAGCCAAACGCGCCCACCCTCAGCTTGACAGGCCAGTTTACCCATAATATAGATTCATCCCAATAGGCAGCAAAAAGTATGTCCACATAGACTCGGTTATAAATGAGCACACCCTTTGCCTCAGCCACCCAATATTCCATTATTCCCCGCCTGCCAACGCCTGGCACAGGATACCGTTTTAATGCCGGCATTGAAGCTGCCCGCTTTACCCGGCGATGGCAGGCGGGAGGCGGGCAGGCATCATTCCATGTGAATGGCATAAACCTGCCCGCCAATGCCTGTTAACCCATGACGAACCGCGTCGACTTATTCATGGCAGGCGGACCTAACGAGGGCGCCCGCGGTAGGCGACCTGCCCGCCAATGCCATGTACCTGCCCGCCATTGCCAGAAATGCCGCACATAAGCTCAATGCTGTCTCAGGCGTTGGCAGGCGGGTGCCGGCATTGCAGTTGCTTGGCAAGCGTGGCGCTGGCAGGCGGGTGGCAGGCGGGTCAAGCGCCACACTTCTTTTTCTTTTCAGATAATTACGATAAATAAGGGGTGCAGCAGTGAAGAGATTAACGGTAAAAGACTTTCTGGATTCTTTACCTCACAGAGTGGAATTGCCCGTAGTAAACACAGAAAGCTCCCTTAGAGAAGTGTTACACGCCATGGTCAAAAGACATCGGGGGCGCATTGTCTATGTGGCAGATTTTGAGGGCAAGGTTAAGGGTTCGATTTCATTAGATAATTTGAAAGATGTCATCTTCCGCTACTATATGAAGAGTAGAGTCAGCGACGCATTGGTGATTACCGAACATATCGTGGAGCTTTTTGCTTCTGAAAAGGCTGAAGACGTGATGGATGCTGGACTCAGCATTTGTCACGAACATGAATGGTTACACGATGTGGTCACCAGGATGATCGAACGGAATGTTAAGGACATGCCCGTAGTAGACCAGGAGGGCCGGATCATTGCCGACCTCGATATCCTGGACCTACTGGAGCTATGGCTCAAAAAGGGGGAAGAGGCTTTTAAATGATTACGCATCCCTTACTGGCCGTGGGGCTGTTGCTAATTCTGGGGTACTTGGGAGGACGCGCGGCTAACGCGCTCAAGTTGCCCCGCGTCAGCGGTTACCTGGTGGCTGGTATGTTGTTCAGTCCCTCCTTTTTCAATATCTTGTCGTCTCAGCTAATTGACAGAGATCTTTATGTCATCACCGAAATAGCCCTGAGCATCATCGCCTACTCCATTGGTGGCAGTCTCGTCCTTGACCGGCTCAAACGGGTAGGGAAAAGTGTTTTGTGGATCACCCTTTCCCAGGGTGGGAGCGTCTTCGTTTTAACGGTTGCATTTCTGCTCCCTGCGATGCCATTTCTCACCGGTTTCCAGGGTTCGGAGTATAGCCTGTTAGAAACATATCTTCCCATGGCTCTGGTTATTGGAGCCCTTTCTATAGCTACGGCTTCCAGCCCGTTATTGGCCATAATTTCTGAGCTAAGAGCCCGTGGACTTTTCACCACCACTCTACTGGGGGTCATAGCCATCAGTTATGGCCTGTCCATCATCTTCTTTGCCCTGGCCAGTGCCATTGCTAGTATTCTGATTCATCCGGGGGCAGTTTTTGGCATCAAAATGTTGGGGGAAGCGATGGGGGAAATCATCTTTTCCCTGCTTCTGGGAATTCCCGCAGCGATGTTTCTGATAACTATAGCTCGTGCGGTACGCCGGCGAGAAGCGCTGCTAATGGTGATTTTAGGCATTCTTTTCGGTACCAGTGGAGTTGCTTCCTTACTAAAGCTCTCACCATTATTGGCCAACATGGTTGTGGGTTTTGTCATTGTCAATCTGGAACGGCGACATCATGATTTTTTCCTGGTTGTCGAACAGATTCAAGAGCCTCTGTTCGGCCTTTTTTTTGGCCTGGCCGGAGCGCATATTGATCTGAGAATACTTAAGGCCGCTGGATTACTGACCGTAGCCATTCTTGTAATCCGCATGGGTGGCAAACAGCTGGGTGCCTGGATTGGGACCAGGGTTTCCCGAGCCCCCAGAAATGTAAAAAAATATATGGGACTGGCGCTTTTCCCAAAGGCGAATTTGGCTATGGGATTGGTGCTTATGGGGAAGGAAGTTTTTCCATCGCCCATAGTGTCAAATTTCCTGGTAAACGTGGTTGTAGGGACAGTAATCATCAGCCAATTGATTGGCCTACCCTTGGTCAAATACGCGTTGGGGAAAGTGGGTGAAACCATCACGGCAGAGGAGGGTCTATGAAAATTAGTGAAGTGATCGATAAAATTGGAGACATGCCCTACTTGACAATATCAGGCGATTGCACTTTAAAAGAAGCTACTGAAAAGATTACCGGCATGCGGCAACCTCGAAGTATTTACGTGGTAGACAAGCAGGGACGACTCCAGGGAACCCTCTCTCTAGGGGCGTTGATCCGCGAGGTCATTGCTGCCCAACATAAACCCCAGTTTAGCGTCCGCTCTCTGTTGACTCGGATCACTTCTGAAGACGTGACTGATATCATGGACAAACATGTGATATATGCTCAGAGAGATGATGATCTTGAGAAGATTCTCAACCGAATGATCCATTATAATATCAAAGAAATCCCGGTCGTCGATGAAGATCAGCGGATTATTGCCAACATAGGCATTCTTGATCTGTGGAGGTTGGTGGAAAGGTGCTAAGAATTTCCTCTTATGGCGTTAATCGCTCTCCTCCTCCTTCTAACTGCACCTTAGCTCAGAGATTCGATAAGCAAGTCTGGAGGTGTTTATGCCCAGCGTAACAATCTATTCAACAGACGGATGTCCATTTTGTGTCAAGGCAAAATCGTTCCTGGCTGAAAGAGGAATCAGTTTTGAAGAAATCGATGTCCAGCCAGGATCGAAGGTCTGGAAGGAGATGAAAGAGAAGACCGGCAGCGGCTCCCTGCCCCAAATCCTGATCGCGGATGAACCAGTCGGAGGATACAGTGATCTGGTTCATCTGGAGGCTATCGGTGAGTTAAGTCAAAGACTCGGGCTGGCCGAGCAAGGGGAGGTTGGCCCCCTGTACGACGTGATCATTATCGGCGGCGGCCCGGCTGGCCTGAGTGCTGCTATTTACACTACCCGAAAAGTCCTGAAAACCCTTCTTGTAAGCAAAGACATTGGGGGGCAGGTTGCCTTGACTTACGATGTGGATAACTATCTTGGTTTTAGCCACATAGAGACCGCCGATCTGATCGCAAGATTTGATGAGCATGTCCAAAAGTACGGTGTGGAAGAGCTCGTAGGGGTTGAAGTGAAAGCCTTAGGGTTAACCGGGAAAATAAAGAAGGTGATCACGAGTGATGGGAAGACGTATTTTGCCAAGACGGTGATCATCGCCACCGGAAAGTATCCCAGACCGCTCAACGTGCCCGGGGAAAAGGAGTTGATCGGCATGGGAGTGACCTACTGTTCCACCTGCGATGCACCGTTGTTTGCAGATCTTGACGTGGCAGTGGCAGGCGGGGGGAATTCGGCTCTCGAAGCTGTCATTGACCTGATAAAGGTTGCCCGGAAGGTGTACATGGTCTCTTTGAGGCCCTTGCGTGGCGACCAGATACTTCAGGACAAGGTTATGAGTTCGCCCAAAGTGGAGATTTTCATTGGACACAAGATTCTCCGGATTGTGGGCGAATCGGGCGTTGAGGCCATTGAGGTGGCGTCACTTAAAACCGGTGAGGTCAAAAGGCTCGATGTGCAGGGAATCATAATAGAGATCGGCCTGCTGCCCAACTCTGGGTTGGTATTGGATACACTGGAGACCAATCGTATAGGAGAGATTGTGATAGACTCCAGGTGCCGCACTGGTGTTGCCGGGGTTTTTGCCTGCGGGGATGTGACCGATGTTCCGTTCAAACAGGTCATTGTCGCGGCCGGCGAAGGGGCCAAGGCAGCTCTGTCGGCATATGATTACCTCATAACCCAAAGATAAGTTTCCATTTCCTGGAAATTATAAAGGGAACCCTGCTTAACTGAGCTCCTGGACTTTGTTGCCAGTATTAGGCCCAGGACTGGCGACAAAGATGTTGTCACCACTCCTTTACTAACACGGACGCCTCCTTTTCTTAGGTGTGAAATAGGTGACACATGTTCACACCCACCAACAATATTTTGCACTAGATTGCAGTTTATCTATAGTAGTCGGCCATCAACGTGGCGAGGCCCTCCGCACTCTGGCGTATAGCAGGTGACGTTTATGAAATCAGTCTTCTCACCACATGAAGGGCAAACATCCGGTGGTTTTCCGGCTGTCACCAGAAATCTGCACTTATGACATTTCCAGTAGGTCAAGTCACACTGGGGGCAGATATCCCCAACGAATTTACCTGAAGCTGAGTAGCCACAGTGGGCACATATCCATTTCTCTTGTTTTTCTGCCATTTCGTCTACCTCCTTTTTTTGATAGGATAGCCCGGAGGCTGAGACCTCCTCCGAACCCTCGAAGCCATACAAAAATCTCCTGACACCACTTGAGGAGCACGGCTCTTAGTTCGTTATGTGATCTCCACGGAGCCACTATCCATACCAACCACCTCCTTCTGATGTTCCACCAGTATACAAGTATCGTAACCGTTTTATTAAGGAACCACCCACAGGGCCTGATCACAAACCTTCTGGACCAAACGTATAGCAATCCGTCCTGTAAAAAAGGCCTCCCTTTCGCCACGTCGGCCAACCATTACCGTGCCATACTGTCCGGTACTCGCTTCACCGAGGATGCCTGAAGAAATATCATAACTCCGAGTGCCGGTCTTGATTTTGATCTGGCGCTCTTTCAGCCCTGCCGTCTTGAGCCTCTCAAGAGCCTTTTCATAAAAGTCTTCCATGCGTGGCTTGTCCTCGCGCTGAAGAATCTCCTGAAGGTGTGGGTGCTCTCTTTCAAAGTCAAGGGAATAGTAATGTTTAAGGGAAGGTACGACGTGAAACAGGGTAAGCCTAAGGTCTGGATTGGGCCCTATCATATGAATCAGGTGGTCCACAACCCGGAGGGAATTCTCAGATCCATCAACTGCAAGCATGATCTTCATGGAAGCAGTCTCTTCACCAACAACCCATACCGAAATTTGTAACGCATGTTCGACGACCTTGGAAGCAATCGTACCGATAAAGAAATCCCGGCTCGGGGTAAGTCCCCTCCGAGCCAGAACGACAGCATCATAGAAACCTTGTTCAGCCCGGTTCAAGATGTCCTTGGCCACCCCCACCTGGGAGGATTGGGTAACCGTTTCGATACAGTTTTCGGGTACCCCCTCACGCACCATGAGGTCTTTGAATCTTCCAACGACGGATCTGGCTGCCTCGGTATTCTTGCGAACAAGCCCATTGACCTCGGCCTTGACCTCGGGATCTGTTTCCGCCCTTTCAATGAAGATTTGTGGAACGTAGGGCTGCACATTAAAGAGGGTATAGGTCACATTCTTTGCGGCCGAGGAAATCCTGACCGCGTACTTGACAGCGTAATCCGAATAGACACTGTCGTCGACAGCCACCAAGATCTTTTTTCCCATGGTGAACCTCCCTTTCTTTCACCTAAAGTGATCGGTTCCAGGTTCAGGGTTCAGGGTTCAAGGTTCAAAGGTTATAGTCTACTGATATCCTTAACTTTATTCATGGCGCTTGAGGCGTGACTCAGATTAGCGTCTTTCACCCATTGGGTGAAACATAACATTTGTACCTATCAACGTGTTTTCCTTTTCTTAACAGCCAGTTAGGGCATTTCAACTCGGAATCCCGCTGTAAGCGGGAAACGCTGAACCGCTCAACTCAGGCCCTTATTATATTATTACCCAGAACACCCTGAAAGTGTCAAACGTATTTGTCTATAAAATGGCAAGCTTTTGTCCAATCTGGCAAGAATTTGCCGAATTCGTATGTTTAGAGTGGTTTCTTAAAAAGTTCCTTGCAAAGAAAAATTATCAAATAACAATAGGTTATTAAAAAACAAGATGGTTTTTGGAACTTGGTATGACCCTTGCAGAATATTGG
>JAQYWL010000517.1 GCA_030145035.1 Desulfobacteria bacterium
GTTCCTGACACCTGACACCTGACACCAAAAAGTAGGAACAAAAGAACTTATCTCTTGGCGCCCGCATCCTTGATAAGTGTAAACCGAGGAATGAAGGATGCCTAATATTTGATATTTCATCCTAAGATTAAGGCCTTCTTAAAATATCATGAGTGCCGACCTTTCTTAGAATATACGTGTCGTCCTCAATCTGGAAGGTAAAACGATAAGATTCACTTACTCTGGCTTCCCAGATATTTCTGGGATCCTGCATTTTTTTAATATTAAGGGATAGATGTTGCGGGTTAGACAACAGAAGCTTCAATTGTTTATGTGTGGCTTTTTTTATCTCCTCAGGCAGTTTACGAAAATTTTTAGCAAAGGTTTTTGTTGGATGTAGTTTCATATTTTTTCATTTTCTAAAGCCTTGACACATTCATCTGCGGTATCAAAAGGCCCCAACATATCCCCTTTAGCAATATCTCTGTCTGCCTCAGACTCGCCTTTTTGCCACTCCTTGGTATAAAAATACTCCTGATCTGGATGAATCATTTTAACCGGCCTGAGAATTATCTGGCTGTCCTGGGTATCAATCTCCACATAATCGCCAACACTAATATTAAGTTTTTTGCAAAGACTCTGTGGTATGGTAATTTGATTATGCCTTTTAAGCTTGAGAAGTTCCATACACCCCTCCTGAAATTTTTTGTACCATAGATTTGAGATTATGAATGTTATAATTTCATAATACCACAGATAGAACGCTTGTCAAGTCCTCGCAAAAATCAAATAACCCCTCATTCCCATCTACCGCTGATCCGCGTTCCACAGAACTTGCACTTTCCCTCTTCCACGTGGTTTGCCACCAGCGTGTATCCCCTTCTCTTAATCACAGTCCGCTTGCACTTGGGACATACGGTCTTTTCACCCGAACCTGGCACATTGCCAATATAAACGTAATACAGCCCCTCTTTTAAGGCCACATCCCTGGCTTGTTGCAAGACCTCAACGGGCGTGGGGGGAAGGTGAACGAGCTTGTACTGGGGATGGAATCGGGAAAAGTGCAGAGGATATTCAGGGCCGAGGTTGTCCAGGAGCCACCCGCACATCTTTTTGATCATTTCCATGTCGTCCGTGTAGGTAGGTATGACCAGATTGATGATCTCCATCCAGATGCCTCGCCTGTGAAGTGTTTTGAAGGTTTCAAGCACGGGCTCAAGATGCCCGCCGTTCAGATCCCAATAGATCTTATCTGAGAAGCTCTTCAGGTTCACGCTGGCCGCATCGATCACATCACACAGCCGATTCAGGGCAGCCTGGCTGATGTACGCATTGCTAACCCAAATGTTCTTGATCCCAAGTTTCTTGGCCCTCGCCGAGATATCGACCATATATTCATAAAAGGTCGTGGCCTCGGAATAGGTATAGGCAATACTCTTACAATCATACCCTGCGGCCATCAAGACCACCTCATCCGGGGGAAGGTTGTAGTTCCGCGTTTTGTCAGGGGTCGTTTGGGATATCTCCCAGTTCTGGCAATTGAGGCAGTGGAAATTGCAGCCAGCCACTGCAAGGGAGAAGGCCTTGGTTCCAGGATAGAAATGTTGAAGGGGTTTCTTCTCCACCGGATCCACATGCCAAACGCACGGGTTGCCATAGGAGATGGTGTAAAGCCTTCCGTCTATGTTCACCCTGGTCCGGCATCTTCCGCGTTTGTCGGGAAGGACGACGCATTCATGCGGGCAGGTGCCGCATTGGACCGTGCCATCCGCCAGCTTCTTATAAAAATAGGCTTCCTTGACATGGGGATCTGCCGGCGAAAACCGCTTTTCCGCCCATGCCAGATCCAGGGGAAATAGCACCGCACCACATGCGGCACAAAAACCGGTTCTGACGAAGTCTCTCCGTGATATTTTCATGTTGACTGTGGGGTACCCGTTCACAGTTTCTTTCGTCCTGTTGTCAAATTTGTCATCCTCAACAGGAAATTTCTTATTCCCCTAAATCCAGTACTCCAGTACTCCAGTACTCCATCACTCCATCACTCCCTCCGGGCCGGGGGCTGATTGGGGCGAAGCCCCTAAGTTCGCTTCAAGACCACCACGGTATTTAGCCCCAGGCTCAGGCCTTTGATTACCAGCACCGAAGTCAACACCCCTAAAATCCCTATCTTAGGGAGAAAGACAAGCCCTGTCAATATGGTACCACAGGCTGCACCGGCAAGGTCCGACACATAAAGCCGACCTGTAATCTCTGCTCCGATCCCCCGGGCCATGCGTGAGACCGCCGAAAACTGGCAACCCGCCGCAAAGGCGACAACAAACAACAGGCCCGGAATGGCGACATACTGCATGACAAACAAAGAGATATGCCCCTTGAGCCGGGCTCCGGCCAGAGCTGCTACACAGGCCAGAGCTGCGAAAAGGATAAGGCTCGCGTCACAGGCCAGCATCTGCCAGGTAGCTGTCTTAGTCAACCTTCCGGATACAAACGCCCCCAGTGCAGAACCTATCATGTACAGGGTTATAAAGATACAAATCCATAGGTATACGTAGCCATAAATCACTTGAAACAGGAGGAGAAGCGACAGTTCAAAAGCCATGCCGGCATACCCGGAGGTTGCAATCGTAAAACGCAGACGGTCCTTGCGGCATGCCAGGATTGCAAATCCAACGATAGCAACAACGATCACATAGAGGACCGTCTTCGGACTCCCGGTCTTTTTCAGCCACAAATCAATCAGATGGCCAAAGGCCAATGGGGCAAGGTCCCTGTTTGACAGGACATCTTTTTCAGAGAGGAGACGCCTGAGCAAGTCGATACGAAAGGGATCCGCCATGGTGGGCAGCTCATAATCTACCAAACGCCTGGTGGTGATCTTCCGCTCGGCCAGCACGCCGGCAATATTGCATTTAAGAGGAACATCTGAGGCCAGGTAATAATGGGTCGCTCCGGGAAAGACCAGAATATGTTTGAAGGCACTTTTCAGAGCGGCATAGACCGAACGATTCAAGGCGACACCCTTCTCTTCAAGATAATTCTCGGAACCTATCAGCGTGAACGAAAGGACTCCGTCCCTGGTGAGGATCGATTTTACTTCATCAAAAAACTCCTGGGTATAAAAGCGGTTGAGCTGGGCATTTTCAGGGTCTGGAAGGTCTACAATTACGGCGTCATATTCCATCCGCGTCTTCTTCACAAAGAGGCGACCGTCTCCAACATGGACGTGCACAAAAGAACGGGCAAGGCTCCCGTGAATTAGTTCGTCCAGGTCCAGGATAGCCGGGTCAAGCTCCACATAGTCTATGCTCTCCGGATTGTGCCTGGAAATCTCCTCAAGGGTGCCAAAGACCCCTCCGGCAATCAAAAGCACTCTGGCTCCTTCCCTGACCTGAGAAAGGGGCAGATGGGCAACAGTCTCCATGTCAAGGTCGCCGGTTGAAAACAGCGGAATAGCGTCCTGGAGGACATTGAGCTGTCTGCCGGTCTTCGAGATGGTAAGCTGAGCAAACGGGGTATTCTTCTTTAATATGATTTCCTGACCAGGGAATCGCCAGGATAGCGTAGTTACACCAAAAGGCCTGGCTGCGAGCATCCCGAACCCCAAAAGGCACACAACGGGCAGCGCCTTGTGAGAGAGCATGATAGAGGCGGCAAAGAGATTCAGCAATCCAAGGGCCACGAAGCTGTCCCAGTGGCAAAGCAAGTAAACAAAAACAAAGCTAAAGAGGAGGCCACCCCCAATATCACCCAGGGTGTCCACAACATAGACTTTGCTTGTGGTATCTTTTCCCTGCAACAGGGAGCCGGCCAGGGGTATCATTGCGCCACCCACAAGGCAGTACGGAATAAGCAGGATGGCGCTCCCCCCAATGGCTGAACTCAGGCCCAACATCTCACCCCGAACCCAAAGGAGCGGAAGGCTTCGTATGCCAGCAATCTGGGCAAACGGCAGGACCGCTATGAGGAGATGGCCGAGAAAAAGGGTCCTTTCAGGCCTCCCCTTTCTGGCCAGCGGAACTCCCAGGGCGCTCCCAAGACCTGTAGAAAGGAGCCATATGCCAAGCACGACCCCTATGACCAGTTCGTTCCCGCCAAAGGAGGACATGACCTCACGGATCATGACAAGCTGGACCGATACAGAAGAAATACCCAGGGCCAAGAGGCAAACCCAAAACCTTCTATTCCTCATATATCCTTTAACGTAATTATACGTCTCGGAAATCCTACAACTTGTTGTAATCATTCATCTTTCAGTGGTAGTTTTCTGGGCCATCAATATGGAATGATGGAATGTTGGGGGTGAGAAGCAGAAAAAAATCATTTTCTAATTGTTTTCATTCCTCTTAACCCAATATTCCAGTATTCCAACATTCCATTATTCCAATTGTGAGCGAAGCGAACTAAGTTCTATTTTGGTATCATGCTACGAGGTTGCAAGCCTGGCGCGAAATTCCTCCAGGGCCTTTAATAACCTGCGGCGTAGAAAGACCTGCTTTTCCGCATTGATAAGCTTGTTGTATGCGTTGTATTCCGGGTGGGTGTTTGAGAGTGCCACGGGCTTTTGTCTGGTTTCGGCCTTGATCTTTTCGAAAGCTTGCACCATTTCAAGGAGGGTATCATTTTCGCCCGGGAGGCTGGTGAGCCATCCCAGCCTGCGCATCAATTCAAAGCGCACCTGATCTGCCAGAAAAAGGTGGACATCCATCACCCTCAGTTGATCTTTCTCGTCCAGATAATAGAATTTTGGTGCTTCCCCCAGGCCCAGGATACCCATTATAAGCTCATAATAAGCGAAAGCCGTCTCCTCCCCGGGCTTGGCCAGGAAATAGAGGGTCCTGTCAGAAAGATCGGCAAGCCTGGTCTCTGCACCGTATGACTCGCCAAAGCGTTTGCGCCAGGCCCCGAAGGCCCTCTGCTCAACCACCTTGTTTCGATATGCCGTGAGGTCCAGAAGCTCGCTCATACCGGCACCATCCTTGTATCAAACTCTTTTTCTAATTCATGAAAGCCGAATACCATCTGGGCATTCTTGCATAAACAGTCAGACGATCTCACCGACCGCCTCGTCTGAGCTCACCGGTTATTTATTCTTATCCCTCAGCATGTCCGCAAGTCCAGCAAAGGGCTTGTGTGTAACGGGGACAGTTTGTTCGTCAATGATCTTATCACTTTCACCTTCCATATAATCCAGATATCGCCTGTGTTCATTATCATGGCAATAGATGCATAGGTTCTCCCAGTTGCTCCCGTCGGGAGGATTGTTGTCGTGGTTGTGGTCTTTGTGGTGGACGGTAAGCATGCGGAGATTCTTATGGGTAAAATTCCGGCCACAGCGGGCACATATCCAGGGATGAATTCTCAAGGACTGCTCGCGGTAACCTTTCAGGCGATCCTCCCGGGCCTTACGGGCTCGTGCCACAATCCGATCCATCTCTTCCTTGCTTAACTTCCCGCCCCGGGGGTTACGAGACCTTGAACTTTTAAAGTCCATAATCACCTCCTTCGGGAATTCTTTTTCCAAGGTCGGTCCAGACTATGGAGAAGAGAAGGAGTACGGATATGAATGATTTTTATAATCTTATGGACGTACCCCATCCTTATGTTTATTGATAGAAACGATTATAGCGGCCTAACGGCAGGCTTGAGCGGCGCACAGCCCACACCAGAACCTGAAAATGAACTGGGACATTGACGCACCAACAGGGTGTGAGAAAGCAAAGGCCCTCGCTGGCTGTGCGTCCGACTCGAAGCCTTGGTTGTGTGCCGGGCAAGGCCCGGCTACTAAATGGTGATGGTCGATATTTATGACACAAATATCGAGCAAAGTCCAGACCCAGCCCGACGGAGGCGACTCGAAGCGAAGCGCAGAGGCGAGCCGCCAGGCGAGAGCGACCAAAAGGAGTGGCAACGGTAGCCGAA
>JAQYWL010000082.1 GCA_030145035.1 Desulfobacteria bacterium
AGGTAATAAAAAAGGCTCTTGGAACCGGGATATCTATTTCTTTGGCGATTCCTCGAACAAGCGATTTGTCATAACAATACGCAAGGCATTGCGGAGTCCCTCCTGTGTATGGGATATTCAACATTTCCAGCAAAGAAGGCACATGCAGTTCTTTAGCAGCATCATTATTAAACCCTTCGTCACACAGGTTGACCAAAAAATCGAATTTGTCCCTGTTTTTCTGGAGGTCGATGATCAGTGTGTCATGTCTGTCAAAATAGATGAAGCGATACCCCTTTAGTTTTGCCAGTGCTTTTTGCAATTCATTGATCGTGAACAAATCATCTTCATCAAAGTTCCCGTTGGGTTTTACTCTATCGGATTTTCGAGGGTCACCCAGCACCACGGCAACTGTTTTGACGGCTTTCACTTTTGTTTTTACAGGAGTCCATTCCTTTTGGGCGACGCAAGTGAGCAAAATACGCCTTTCCATCATCCCCAGATCCTGCTTTCTTTGCGAATCGGTACCCAGTTCAGTATGGAAATCTATCTCTACAAACCCTGCACGTTTCAGCAAGTCACCGATACGTTCTCTAGTGTAAAGCCTTTCGGCATAGAACTGATCTGCGATTACGCCCTTTCTCACATGGGTAATCACTTCTCTGGAAATCAATCGTTCTTGATCTGCCGAAAGGGAACGCTCTCGGCACACGAAATATTTCTTATCAATCCACTCCCAGCTTCGGGGCTTAAAGTGGGTTTTCATATAGCTGCCGTCTGTAATATCGATCAGTAATTTACCGAACGGTTTAAGAATCCGCATCACCTCTTGAAGCATCTTCATATCATCCTGTTGGGACTCAAAGTAGCCGAAACTATTGCCTGCGATAAACAGATAGTCAAATGTATCAGGAGGGAACGGTAGTTTTCTGGCATCACCTTCTTTGAAGGTGATGTTATATCCTTCTTTCCTGCTCATGGATTTTGCTCTGCAAATCAGGTAGTGAGAGCGGTCAAGCCCGAACAGACTCACAAATCCATGCCTTGCCAGCTCTAAGGAATGTCGCCCCTGTCCGCAGCATAGATCCAAAATCACACTGTCTTTTGACGGTGATAAGATGCTTAAGAACAGATCAATTTCGGTTTTAGTAATGGATTCATCTTCCACCACATCGCCGTCAGTTCTTAAATAATTGGCATTAAAGATCTCGCGCCACCAATCAGCCTTGACATAACTTTCAAGGTTTTCGACCGGACCAATGGATTGAGACCAGCCTACTTTTCGTGATTTATTGGCCTTAGGTTTTGTTTCCATCATGAGTCTGTTCGTAAAGATATTACTTGGAGTATCTGGACCCTTTCAAGCGATTTATTCTTCGCCTCCTTTCGCTCTCTCGACGCTTGCGACGGCGGCATTCGCTTGGTTTTTCGTAGCTCCTCTTGGCCTTTAGTCGGCGGAAAAGGCCATCGTTATCCAACTTCTTTTTCAGCACCCTGATGGCCTGTTCAAGGTCATTGTGAAAGACTGTAACCTCTAGGTTACTAAACTCCGTCAAATTTATTTCCCCTTTCTTTCCATTCCCTGATTTTCTCTTCAGTTTCCTGCTTTTCCTTGCATTTAATGCATTAAGACATACTTTCTTCGGAAATATTACTTCCAGCGTGAGTGTCTTAATTTCGTCCTTTCTCGGAGGTCCCTCGTCCGAATCCAGTTTGGTGCCCAAACCCCTCCTCCAAAGTTTTTGTCAATTGGCAACACTCGTGCCACATCCTTAACCTATTGATAATGCAGGTTTTTGTATGATCGTCACGAACATGAACCAGAACTAAGAGTTCCGATCTTAATAGAGGGAGATTCAATCAGAGGGGTGATAGAGCGATGGATGTAATGGAATCTATTGAAATAATGTAGGATTTAGTACTGCGAACTTAGAGTTCCGCTCTTCTGCCATATCGGAACTCAAAGTTCTTCTCTGTGGGTTGCCTCATGGAATGATTTGAACTCTTCCTTTCTGATGGCATATTTTTTCATCAATTTATGTAGTTGACGGGGACTGATTCTGGCTGCCTCGGCAGTCTCTTTTATTCGGCCCTTGTTTCCAGCCAGGAGTTGTTGTAAGTAGCGCCTTTCAGTCTGTTCTATGGCCGTACGCCTCACCTCCGCCAGGGTAAGAGAAATGTCCGCCTCCACCTGTACCTGTGAAGAATCGGACGTGAAAAGCTCGTTTGGGAAGCTCTCAGGCGTTAATATTGGAGACACTTCCAGTATGTAAGCACGCTCCATAAGGTTTTCCAGTTCGCGGATGTTTCCCGGCCATGGGTACTTTCCAAAAGCCTCTATGACATAGGGATGAATGTCGTGAATCTCTTTTAGATCAAATTTGTCTAGCCTTTTGAGAATAAGCTCGACAATATATGCGATGTCCTCCATTCTCTCTCTCAGTGCTGGGATTTCGAGTGGGAAGACATTTAACCGATAATAGAGGTCTCTTCTATATTCGCCGGATTCGCACATTTTCTTTAAATCCGCATTCGTGGCCGCTATGACCCTCACATTGGCCTCGATCGTCTCTTCCCCTCCAACGCGATGAAAAGTCTCATCCTGTAGTATCTGCAAAAGCTTGATCTGTGCAGAGGGCGTAATAGTACCGATCTCGTCGAGGAAGATAGTGCCGCCTTGGGCGATCTCAAACTTTCCAAGCTTTCTCCGGACAGCCCCTGTGAATGCGCCTTTCTCATGTCCGAACAGTTCACTTTCCAAAAGCGTATCCGGGATCGCTCCGCAATGAACGCTGATGAATGGGCCGTCCTTCCGGTTGCTATGGTGATGAATCAGTCTCGCCAACACGCCTTTTCCTGTTCCTGTTTCACCGCTCAGCAGAACCGTACTTTTGGTTGGCGCCACGGACCGCACCTTATCAAAGACCGTTTTCATCAAGGGGCTTCTCGTCCGCACGATTTCAAGTGCATCCTCGTGCCAGAATCTGTCCCGTAGATAGTCCAGCTCTGATTCCATAACGATGGATTCATAGATGCTTTCGGTGACATATCTGACCTCATCCGGATTGATGGGATAGGTAAGGTAATCGCTGGCCCCTGCTTTGACGGCCCTCACGGCCTCTCTGATCATTTCCTGGGATGACATGGCAATAATTTGAGCCGTCGGATACGCATGCCAAAACGGTTGCAATGCCGTCTTGTAGTTGTTATCAAGCATTGACCCGCGAAGAAGTTCCACATCTATAAACATAAATTCATACCGGTTTTTCCGAAACATTTCCAAACATCCATTCCTGCTGGACACCACATCGATCCTGTATTCGGAGCGCAAGCTGGTCCGGATCGAATTACAGGCCGATTGGTTTTTCGAAGCAACCAGAACGGATGTCATCCATACCTCCACAGTTGTTTCAATGGTAATTGAGATTAGATCAATTCATTGTCACGGCTCAAGAACCCCTAGCCTTTTCGCGCATATTGCACCAGAAGCTTAAAGTTTTCAATACAAAAAAGAGAATCTTGAGTTCCAATTATAAAAAATGCCGGAATCCAGAGTTCCGATGTACAACTCTTCCTTTTATTTCAACCTGTTGAGCAATCATAGAAGTCTTTACGGAGGGCAAAAGGTATATCTTTCTGCAAATATCGGAACCAATAGTTCCGCTTGCGATTTTCCCTTAACATAACAAACCCTGCAAAATCAAATGATTATAGCTCTGGCACAGGTCGTGCTATTGTTTATGGTGGCCCAGACGTAAGCCCTGATTATAGGAGGGAATGCCTTTGTTAGAGATGCCTTACAAGAGGCAAATGTCATATAGAGGAGGTTCTGCCATGAGGATAAGACCTTTACGCGATCGAATTCTCATCGAAAGAGTCGAAGAAGAGGGGAAGACCACAGGGGGAATCATCATTCCTGACACGGCCAAGGAAAAGCCCATGCAGGGCAAGGTAATTGCCGTAGGCAAGGGCAAGGTTACTGAAAATGGGGAGGTGATTGCCCCGGATGTAAAGAAAGGAGATCGGATCCTCTTCAGCAAGTATGCCGGCACTGAGGTGAAAATCGACCAGAAAGAACATCTGATCATACGTGAGGACGACATACTCGGTATCATTGAGGAGTAACAAGGGGAAAGGAGGGCGTTACGATGGCAAAAGAAATAACATTTGATGACATGGCCCGAAGAGGGATGCTCAAGGGGGTCAACCTACTGGCGGACACGGTGAAGCTGACCCTCGGGCCGAGGGGTCGCAACGTCCTTTTGCAGAAGAGCTTTGGCTCCCCGACAGTTACCAAGGACGGCGTGACCGTGGCCAAGGAGATCGAGCTTGCTAACAGAGTCGAGAACATTGGCGCCCAGATGATCAAGGAGGTTGCAAGCAAGACATCGGATGTGGCTGGGGACGGGACGACGACAGCGACAGTACTTGCCCAGGCGATCTACCGCGAGGGCTTAAAGCTTGTCACGGCAGGCAGTCCTCCCATGGCGTTGAAGCGGGGGATAGAGGCTGCCGTGAGGGTTGCGGTCGAAGATTTAAAAAAAATGAGCAAGCCCACAAAAGACCGCAGGGAGATTGCCCAGGTAGGCACCATCTCGGCCAACAATGACGAGACGATTGGCAACATGATTTCTGAGGCCATGGAAAGAGTCGGCAAGGAAGGTGTCATTACGGTGGAAGAAGCCAAGGGGATGGAGACGACCCTGGAATTTGTAGAGGGAATGCAATTCGATAAGGGGTACATTTCTCCTTACTTTGTGACTGACGCTGAGAAGATGGAGGTGCACCTGGAAGATCCCTACATATTGCTCCACGAAAAGAAGATCAGCAATATGAAGGATCTTCTTCCGCTTCTTGAAGAGATCGCCAAGATGGCCAAGCCCGTCCTGGTCATTGCAGAGGATGTGGAAGGCGAGGCACTGGCAACCCGTATAGTGAACACACTCCGTGGGACCTTAAAGTGTGCGGCAGTCAAGGCCCCTGGGTTTGGGGATCGCAGAAAGGCGATGCTGGAAGACATCGCCATTCTCGCGGATGGTCAGGTGATTTCGGAGGACATCGGGGTAAAATTGGAAAACGTGACGGTCAACGAGCTGGGTCGCGCCAAGCGGGTCACCATCGACAAGAACAATACGACCATTGTGGAAGGGGCTGGCAGCAAATCAGCCATCGAGGGCCGGGTGCGGCAACTTCGCACCCAAATCGAGGAGACGACCTCTGATTACGATCGAGAAAAGCTCCAGGAGCGACTGGCAAAGATCGTGGGAGGAGTGGCTGTGATCAATGTGGGTGCGGCCACTGAGACGGAGATGAAGGAAAAGAAGGCCCGGGTGGAGGATGCCCTCAATGCGACAAAGGCGGCCGTTGAGGAGGGGGTTATAGTCGGCGGTGGCGTAGCCTTTGTCCGGTGTATGTCGGGACTGGGGAAGCTCAAGCTTGCCGGAGATCAGCAGTTTGGTGTCAACATCGTTAAGAGGGCCCTTGAGGAACCACTGAGGCAGATCGCAGAGAACGCGGGCTGCGACGGCTCCGTGGTGGTCCAGAAGGTCAAGGCAGAAAAGGGAAACTTTGGCTTCAATGCTGATACAGAGAAGTTCGAAGACCTGATGAATGCCGGGGTTATCGATCCGACCAAAGTGGCTCGCCTTGCCCTCCAGAATGCGGCCAGTGTAGCAGCCCTGTTG
The DNA here is from genome assembly GCA_030145035.1 of Desulfobacteria bacterium. Classification (GTDB taxonomy): domain Bacteria; phylum Desulfobacterota; class Desulfobacteria; order Desulfobacterales. The sequence goes on from JAQYWL010000082.1 coordinate 5,664, forward strand.
CTGACAACCGACGTCGTGGTCACGGAGAAGCCCAAAAAGAAGGAAGGACAACACGCATACCCGGAAGGGGCTGAGGACATGTACTGAGGTGGTATTGCGCGAGGCATCCTGCCACACTGTTGAAAGGGGACCGGATGCCCATCCAACAAAGCGTGAGTAAGGAGAAGGACGGCAAAGGCTGAATATGAAAACAGCTTCATCTGGAAAGGAGGTGAAGAAAAAAAAGGGAACAGTTGACAAACTGACCACGGTCAGAGGCATTGTGATTCCTGTAGAGTGGGATGAGGAAGGGAACGCACTTGCCGCGGCTATTTCAGGCTCAGATGAGCAGGAGTATGTGATCGAACAAGATGAAAAAGGGAAAGAACTGCTGAAATTCATAAAACATGGGATAGAGCTCGACGGTGTGGTCGGAAAGACAATCAAAGGTCGCAAAACAATTACAGTGAGAAGTTATAGATTGAAAACGGGTGGTGACCTATAAGGCATAGGTTCGACAAAAGATCGTGTCCAATAGGCTGCTTTCATATGGCCTGACACACAGAAAAACTCATTTTATTAATGGGAGAATTAACAATGAAAAAGAACGAAAGGTTTTTGGTTTTGGTACTCTGCGCCTTAGCGCTGCTTTTTGTCGTGTGTTCAACGAATATATTTGCGGCAGATGAGGTTACGGTCACTGGAACAGTTTATCCAACGGCTTTTGATGAAAACGACAATGTGATTGCCGCCGTCATAGCCAGTATGGGTGAAGAGTATGTTATCGTCAACGACGCCGCTGGAAAAGAATTGTTCAAGCTGGAGTATGAGGTTGTGAAGACATCCGGTGTTATTGGCGAAGACAGTGAAGGAAACAAGACTCTCACTGTAACCAAGCATGAGATTATGAAGGAGGAAAGTAGATGACAAAAGCACAGCTCGTTGAACAGATGGCAAAGGATGCCGGTATCTCAAAGGCTGAGGCAGGCAAGGCCGTTAACTCGCTTATTGCCGGTATTGGGGAAGCTATTAAAGAGGAGGATGGCAAAATTACACTTTCAGGTTTCGGCACGTTTTCAAAGGTTTATCGGAAAGCCAGGCAAGGAGTTAATCCAGCAACCGGCGAAAAAATAAACATTGAGGCCCGTTATGCGATAAAGTTTCGACCCGGGAATGCGCTAAAAGCCGCAATCTCATGATTTTCCGGCACAATAATGAGGTGCCCGGCAAAACGGTTGCAACGTGTTTTGCGGTTTAACTATTCTTGAGAAGGGGAATTTATGAAAAATGAAGAAGCAGACATGTGGATATGGCCCTCATCTAATGATGGATTTGAATGACTGCAATCCGGCAATTTTAGATGACCTTGAGGCTTGCTTCAAACTACTGAACGAGTTGCCCGAACGGATCGGGATGATTAAAATAACACAGCCCTATGTGTTTCGATATAGTGGGCCGGTGCCCGAAGATGATGGCATTACCGGGGTGACCATTATCGCCGAGAGTCATATCTCGCTTCATACCTACCCTAGGAAGCGCTTTG
>JAQYWL010000429.1 GCA_030145035.1 Desulfobacteria bacterium
CATCTGGAGAAGAATAAATTCGTGCGAAACTGGGATCGTGGCTTAATTCGTGCGATTGCCGAGGTCAACCTCATGACGCCACAACCGGATTTCATCATTTACGGTGGAGACCTCGCACAACTGGGCAAGAAGGAAGAGATTGATCATGCTCTGGAATTGATGTCCAAAGTGCAGAGTAAAGTTTACTATGTGATGGGCGAGCACGATTACTATGTGGATCTCGGAGAGTATTGGGAATCGCAGTTGGGACCTCAGTGGTACAGTTTTGACCATAAGGGTGTTCACTTCGTGGTACTCAACAGTATCCTGACCTACGACGAGTGGACCCATAAGGGCTGGTCTAAGCCGATGGATCGCATGCTTGCCATGGCTCGTTTAGATAACCCACAAGGATCGCCTTTCATTGTGGGTCTAAAACAGCGCAATTGGTTGAAAAAGGATCTGGATAAGGTCAGTAAGAATACCCCGATTATTGTGTGCTCCCACTCGCCCCTTCAGAAGATCTATAAAGGGTGGAACTTCTGGACCGATGATGCAGAGGATGTGCAAGCCATGCTGAAGCGGTTCGACAAAGTCACCGTCGTCTATGGACATGTCCACCAAATCCAGTACAACCAGATTGGAAACATCAGCTTCCACGCAGTCATGGCCACGGCCTGGCCGTGGCCTTATCCGGAAAGCTACGCGCAAGCACCAAGTTATCTGCCTGAGCTTACTATAAGGATGAACCGGGGCGATCCATTCTTCGAACGGGACGCTACTGGTTGGGAATTCATCAATGTCCACACCGGGAATGTGGACATGCACTACCAGTTACCCGACAACCAAAACCGAAGCGTTGTCTTCGATACAAAGTCCGGACGGCCTATGGATACCAAGTTTCAGTCTGCAGAAAATCAGATTCCACCACAGACCCACTATTAATGATTGTGAGATTTGGAGGTAGTTATGCAAAGCATAAAACACGTGTTCATGGTATTCGTGATGGTTGCGGTGTGTATGGTATGGTTGTTGCCCGCTCACACAGATGAATTCACCGAGGAAGATCTAAAACGATGGGAGCAGGAGTTCATGGCTGTGGTCGATGAAGGCGAAAAGCTCTTCCACAGTAGCAAATTGGGCGGTAACACCGTATCTTGCGACCAGTGCCACCCGAATGCCACCAATACCCATCCGGAAACTTATCCCAAGTTCCAGAAGCAAATCGGCAAGGTCGTGATGCTCTTTGAAATGATCAACTGGTGCATCGAGAATCCCCTGGAGGGAAAAACACTCGATGCAGATGACCCCAAGATGATAGCCTTACAGGCATACGTCACGTATGAACGACGTGGCGTCAAGCTGGAACCTGGAAAACACTGATAATTCCCATTCCCGAGGGAGGAAAAGAAGGACTTCGCGGCTTTGTCGCGGGCCTTCTAACGAGAACAGGGGGGAGTATCCCCCTGTTAAAATGATTCGTACCATAAAATTCATACCAAACCAGGTAGCGGCGACTTTTCAGGAATACGGGGTAGATCAGCCGCCACCTCTCTTCTGTGAAAAACTACTGCTTTTGCCTCCGTATTTTGTCCGTATGAATACGGCATAAGCGATTCAAGAAAGTTGTGATAGGGGCCACAGTGAAGAGGTCTGAGTGTAATGGACTTAGTTCTGCCTGTGTAGCTCGTGACAGGACGTGGCTGTTTTCTTGGCGGGTCTACAAAGGGCTCTCTCTTCTGCATGGAGTTGCTCAAAACACGGTTTTATGGTAGTGTCGCGCTCAAATTCTACTATGATCGGTTAACCCTAACCAAGGGGATGGCATGAATTGAAGACGGAGACCCCGTTTCTCACATAGAGAGGTGGGGTTTTGTGCTTTGTGGGCTTACTGGAGGTTGCGAGGGAAACTAAGTGACATGGAGCTACGTTGAGGTCAAAACGGATTCGGAGCTTAGATGTCCATTTGAGATCATACCGTTTTGGAAAATGTAGAAGCTGGCAAGACAGTGACGCTCGGGTTCTTGCTGACCACAGTTCGAGTGGTGTGAGGTTATCTGTGTTTTGACAGCCCATGTTCGCAGACAAAGATATCAAACAGAGATCTTTAGAGCCTCTTTTTGGTTCCCATCCGTTTCAGCCCTAATCCCTCGTCGCGAAAGCAAGGAACTACTGTCTCCCGATCCTGTACCTGACGGGAAAGCAGACAGGAGCGAAAAACATTTTTTTCGGTCGTTATTTTTTCATTAAGCCTGCCAACTGTGTAATATCTACACACCGTTTACTCTTGGTTTGCCTCATGACTGTTACTTTTTGTCAGTAGTTTCCGGTTAGAAAATTGCATGCTTTCAATGAAAAACATTTTAAAAAAACAGCAGGTTAAGTCGCTTTTTTGCTTGACTTTTTATCGGTAATGTGGCGGGCGTTTTGTATCTCTAATGATATCAGGAGGTTACAAAATGCCGCGAACGTTCCACCCTTTTCAAAAAAAGCACGCACCTTCGTTTCATCAACTATTTCAACCTGCTATTGATGCCATTATTGGAATGACTCCTCTTGAAGCGCGAGGAAACAGACCTTTACAGATGAGCTTTGAAGAGCAGCTCAAAGCATTAGTGTTCTTCCACCTTGAAGAGCACACATCCGCCCAACACCTTCTTCAGGTACTTGAAGAAGATGATTTCGCTCGCGAGGTGATCGCTCCGAAAGATGGTATAAAAAAGAGCAGTTTTGCAGAAGCCATCAATTCCCGGGGTCTTGAACAGCTTGCCCACGTATACCAAAATCTTCAAGTCGACGCCGCCAGCCGTTTACCAAAAGAACATGATAAACTTGGGGATCTCATAGGCATCGATGGTTCTTTGATCGATGCATGCCTTTCAATGCAATGGGCTGACTACAGAAAAGGCGCCAAAAAAGCCAAAGTACATCTTGGATTCGACTTGAACCGTGGCATTCCAAGAAAAATATTCCTCACCGATGGTAAAGGTGCTGAGCGTCCCTTTGTCAGTATGATTCTTTCCCCAGGCCAAACCGGTGTTTTGGATCGAGGATACCAAGCCCACGATTTGTTTGACCTGTGGCAGGAAGAGAAAAAACATTTTGTATGCCGCATTAAAGCCAGTACAAAGAAAACCTGCATAGAAGCCAAAGAAATCAATCTGGAAAGCAACGTTTTCTATGATGCGATTGTCTTATTAGGTACCCCCGGAGTCAACCAAACTAAAAAGCCCATCAGACTTGTGGGATATATCGTTGATGGTACCAAATACTGGGTTGCCACAAGTCGTTTTGACCTATCGGCAGAGCAAATCGCTCTTATTTACAAGCTGAGATGGGACATAGAGAAATTCTTTGCTTGGTGGAAACGCCACCTAAAAGTATACCATCTGATTGCCAGAAGCGAGTATGGCTTAATGGTCCAAATACTCGCCGGTTTGATCACCTATTTGCTACTTGCTATTTATTGTCGTGAACAGCACAACGAAAAAGTCAGTATAAAAAGAGTCAGGGAGCTTCGCATCAACATACAGAATGAAATCCGCATCGCCAGCAGCGGCATAGTCGGATCAAGCTCAGAAAATTACAGATTTGCAAACTGTTATGCAAATACCTAACCGGAAATTGCTGACAAAAACCCTTTTTTACACAGCTTTTTCAAATTCACCTTATTCCACGTCAGACATAGCAAACTCCGTTGTTCCGCGCTCATCCCGGCTATGAGGCAGACCACTACCATCGGTGTTTGCAGATGCCGGAAAACAACGATGACATTCTCTACCTAATATAATAGAATAACCCCTATATAATAGTATAACCCCTCAACATCCGTTTCATCAGGAAAGTGATGAAACAAACAGAATCCTTCAAATCCTGCCTGCCCTGTCTGCCCTGCCTGCCCCGTAGGTCCGGGAGATCGTACTGGGGTAGCTCCGGCAGATGGTACTGGGGTAGGTAGGCACTATCGTACCGGGGTGGGTCTGCCTGCCCTGTTCAAAGCTTGCCCCGCCTGCCCTGTAGGTAGGCACTATCGTACTGGGGTTAAATGAACCGCCATATTTAACTGGGGTATATCCTGTCTGGCATGTTCAAGCAAGTAACCAATACGCACAGAGCGTAAAGCTCAAGGCTCAAAGCTGAAAGGACAGGACTTTTTACCCATTTCAGCTCAAGGCTGTTTTGGGTAAAAAAAGCTGGGAGGCGAGGATGCGGGGAGGAAATTGCAAAGGGCAGAGCAGGGTAAGGGCAGAGTTATTTGTTATTGGTTATTTGTGAACACAGATGGGTTGCATTACGATTGTAGTTCTGCCGCATCTATCCAGTCCTCTAATGCGACATTCAAGTATAGGTTCCTTGCTTTCAATTGGGCTAAAAAGTCCCATGGGTTCCACTTCAATTCACGGCATACTTCCATTTGGCTCAGCTCGCCGCGAGTGTATTTTATCAATAGTCGGTCTTGTTTGTCTGCGGAAAACCCTTTCTTGAGAACTTCTCGCAAATAGGCTGAACGGTCCAACTTCGATTCTTGAACAAATTGGTCGATCTCATTTAGAAGATCTTCAGGTATTCTTATGGTTGTCGGCTTTGCCATCCTTTTCCTCCATCAGTGAGACCAATGCGTCCGCGATGATCTCAGGGGAATATCTTCCAATCTTGCCGAGTTTTTCGAGAGAATCGCGAGCCTTCTTGAATGATATTTTTTGCAATCTAAACAACTCAACGACAATTTTAGGGGTGATAATAAACGGGACTTTCAAAAACCTTGCAGCCTTGATCGCCTTGCCGTCGTCTGTTGCAAGGAGCGCCCTCTTCAACTTTATCGCCAATAACAATGCATCTTTTTCTCCCTGGTGAAGTGATATAGGCATGGTGAATCCGGCGCTGCCAGGTCTTTTAACTTTTATGACTCCCTTTGTAACTAGATCTGAAATCAAGGCTGCATCCGGGTATTTTCTTATTAAATCTTCTGATGCCACCTCGATTGTCACGGTTTTTGGCGCAACGACCTCAAACAATTTGCAGACAATCTCGAGCAAGCTACATTTGGCCAATAATATCAGCGCACTACTGTCAGCTACCATCAGGGCCATTTCTCAGGAGACCTTTCGTACACACTTTTAAGGAATCGTATACGAAAAACAGCGCCTTGTCAAGATCTTATTTCGCCCTGTCAAAATTGGGGGTCACCCATTTAAGGGCTTGTCAAGAGAAAAAACACCTCTCCCGTTGAAAAAATGCCCCCATTTTTTCCATTGACCCCGACGCCTGCAACCAGTACGATGTCATTCTTGCC
>JAQYWL010000367.1 GCA_030145035.1 Desulfobacteria bacterium
CTAGTCCATTCCTGTCATCCTCTGAGCCCGGTCCTGGCACCGGGCTTTTTTTTGTCCCCGCTATCCTTTTCCCGGATCATTGATATAGCCATACCCCCCTTTTTGTATGCGACTCCATGGGGTTTTGTGTTATAGGAAAAGCCCATGTTTTCCAGGGCCTATTTTTGGAGCATTCTTTTTGCGGTGGTGCTTTGGTCATCATCGGCATTTGCAGGGGTCCTGTCAGTTCGCGGAAGGTCCGACCTTCCATACCACATCAAGGCAGACTCTTTGACCTACGATGAAGCCACCAAGACTTACAGGGCCAGGGGTTACGTGACGATTGTTAGGGGTGATCAGTCCTTGGAGGCAGACGCTGTCGACTTCAATACAGAAACCACTGAGGCTGAGGCCCGGGGCAATGTGCGCTTCACGTCGGGCGAGGATTGGCTCACCGGCACCTGACTTGAAATAAACCTGGACTCAGGTATTGGCGTCCTTTACGACGGAACACTCTTTATCAAGGAGAGCCACTTTTACATCAGGGGGAGCAAGATTGAAAAGGTAGGAGAAGATTCATATCATGTTGTTGACAGCCGCTTTACCACCTGCGACGGAGGTTCTCCGGCCTGGGAAATCACCGGCAAGGACTTGAGGGTCACTATAGAAGGTTACGGCACGGTCAAGCATGCGGCCTTTTGGGCAAAGTCGGTTCCTCTCTTATATGCACCGTTTTTTGTCTTTCCGGCAAAGATAAAGCGTCAGACCGGGTTACTTGTGCCTCATATTTACTATTCCTACATGGACGGCCTTCAATACAATCAGCCCTTCTTCTGGGCCATCAGTGAAAGTAGTGACGCTACCCTTTACGAGCACTACATGGAACGTCGGGGATTGAAACACGGGCTCGAATATCGGTATGTATTGGCGCCAGAGAGCAAAGGCACTGTGATGTATGATTACCTTTACGATCGCCAGATCGATGACAGCACGCCGATCCCCGAAGAAGACCGCGGTGGCGGCTATAATTATGAGGGATTCAGGGGCGACAACGAGGACCGCTTGAATAAAAAGCGGTGGTGGTTCAGGATGAAAAACGATCAGAATCTTCCGGCCGGATTCAAAGCAAAACTTGATGTGGACGTTGTGAGCGATCAGGATTATCTCCGCGAGTTTGAGACGGGCTATTCAGGCTATGAGCACACGGATAGTTATTTCCTTAAAGAATTTGGCAGAGAACTCGATGATCAAACCGATACGGTTCGGAGGAACCAGTTGAACCTTAACAGAGGCTGGGACAAGTACAGCCTGAATGTCGATTTTCGCTGGTACGACAATGTGATCATCCGGAAGAATAACCTGCCTGACGGAACTCAGCAGAATTTGCCGTCAGTCAGCTTTACGGGCTCGAAACAAGAGATCTTCGATACCCCTTTCTATTTTGACCTGCAATCTTCATATGACCATTTTTGGCGGGAGGTGGGGACACGCGGGTACTCTGCTGATGTGCATCCGAGGGTCTACTACCCCGTGGCCCTTGGCAAGTATCTTGATTTTGAGCCTTCTGTTGGTGGGCGCGAGACGCTGTGGCAGGTTGAACAATATGAGCCGGAATCTACAATGGAGGAGGACGAGTTGGAATCACGGGAAATATACGACGTGAAGGCTGACCTGTCCACAGAAATCTCCAGGATATTCAATGTGAAAGATACAAGGGTTGATAAAATAAAACATGCAATCAAGCCCCAAGTGGTGTATGAATACGTTCCTGAACTGGAACAGGAAGACGTGCCCGGTTTTGTTGGCACAATAGCTCCAAAGAGGCTCGTAACCTATTCGATCACAAACAATTTTACCGCCAGGACCAGCGAACGGCCCAGGCCAGACTCAGAAACAGGGCTGGAAGGTCAACAAGAGCAAGGAGCACTGCCGCCCAAATACAGTTACCGCGATTTCTGTCGCATCAAATTCACGCAAAGCTATAATATTATAGAAGCCCAACGGGAGGAGAATGGCGAGGAGAGAAGGCCCTTTTCTGACATCAAGGGAGAGTTAGAGTTCAGACCTTATGATTGCCTGAACCTGGATGCAGATGTGACCTGGTCCCCCTATGATGACGAATACAAGAGCTACAATGCGATCCTGACACTGTGTGATAGGCGGGGAGATTATGGGTCGGTGGATTACCGATATACTCGGGAGAATGGCAGCGACGAGCCCGGCACCAGGAGTATTGTCACAAAGATGTTTGTCAAGCCTTTTGACCCAGTCTCGGTCTACTGGGAACATGAGCGCAACCTCAAGGAGAGAGAGGACATAAAATCAGTTATTCAATTCAGGTATCAATTCCAGTGTTGGTCTTTTGGTGTCACCTACACCCATGACAGGACAATGGACGAGCGAGAATACCTTTTTGAGATAGGTCTGTACGGGCTGGGCGAGTTCGAGCTAGGCAGGTACAGACCCAAAAAGGCAGAGTAAGTAGACGTTGTAGCGAGGAATAGAACATTCTGGTTCGGGGGGAACTCTCATGACAGCGCAAACTGACATGCATCCTGCCTGGTATGTACTTCACACCCGAAGTCGCTTTGAACAGGTTGTCTTTGACGGCCTTGAAAAGAAATCTCTGGAGACCTTTCTTCCGAAGATAACGGTCATGAGCAAGCGCCGGGACCGGCGTAAGAAGATCCGGGTACCTCTGTTTCCTGGCTATATTTTTACAAGAAGCGATCTCAATGCCCATGAGCGCATCGAGATCGTGAAAACCATAGGCGTTGTCCGCCTTGTTGGAAACAAGGACGGCCCGATTTCCGTACCGGATGAAGCGATTGATTCCCTTCGGATCATGATTGCCGTGGACAGTCCTGTGGAAACCGGTACCAGGTTTAGAAAAGGGGATCGCGTCATGGTTGTGGAGGGGCCTTTTGCAGGCGTGGTAGGTACCTTTGTGAGGTATCGTGGTTTCGGGCGCGTGGTGGTGGCCATTGAGGCCCTGGGGCAGTACGCTGCGGCAAACGTTCCAGAAGAACATGTAGAGAGACTACCAGATATTTTGTAAACGTCACGCGAATTCTCCGACTTATTGAAATCAGAGTCTTTTGGTGGCGCTTGACCCGCCTGCCATCGCCTACCGCGGGCGCCCTCGTTAGGTCCGCCTGCCATGAATAAGTCGGCGCGGTTCGGCATGGGTTAACAGGCATTGGCGGGCAGGTCTATGCCATTGACAGGGAGTGATGGAGTGATGGAGTAGTGGGTATTAAAACCGGTATAAGGCGTAAGGCTCAAGGCAAGATGTTTTTCCCTGTACGCCTTGTGCCGTGAGCCTTACGCCAGCCGCTTCTAACCCATCACTCCAGTACTCCATCACTCCAACCTGCCCGCTCGTGCCTCGCAGTGGCACCTGCCCGCCATTGCCATGCACCTGCCCGCCATTGCCAGAGATGCCAGCACATAAGGTAAATGCTGTCTCAGGCGTTGGCAGGCGGGTGCCGGCATATAGGCTGTATACTGTGCCAGGCGATGGCAGGCGGGGGCGGGTACTCCAATTGGGGCGGAGCCCCTGAGTTCACCCTATTCTTCTTCGGTAGAACGACTGATCATCCGGCTCAATATACGAAAAAGATTAGCGACCAGCAGTATGCCGCTCAGAGACATCAGTGTGATGGGTACCCAGCAGTAACCCTGGTATTGCTGGTGTTTCAGGGCAACACTGATTCCTGCGGTGCTAAAATAAAAGACATGTCCTGCGAAGATTGAAATCATAAGACAAAAGAAGTCGGAATCATACCAGGGGCTGACCACCTTTCGAAACAAGGGATTTTTATCTAATTTCATGGAAAAAATACTACCGCAATAGAGGGCAAATAATCAAGGGCGAAAGGTAACTACTCAGGTTCAAAGTTCCAATTCAGCCGTCGTAGCCATTGGCTACTATGGCGAAGTCGGCGGTTCACGGTTCAAGGTTAGAGAGCGATGAAGAAAGTAGCCAACCGTGAACCGTGAACCTGACAACCTGAGTAGTTACGGTGAACAGAAAGATTTTGACATGCGTTTGATAATCGTAGTGGCCTCCGTGTTTTTATGTATGTATGTAACAGGGTGTGCCGTAATACAGAAGCTCAAAATGCCGACCGTGGTGCGTATCAAAGGGGTATCGGAGGTCTTTGAGATAGGGACCATTGTTCACACTCAAACCGGCCGGGTCGTTTCCTTTAAGGAACTCATGGCTGACCTTGAAGACGTCCGGATTGTTTATGTCGGGGAGAGACATAGCAATGAGGCACACCATGATGTACAACTCAGGATACTCAAGGCGCTTTATGAGAAAGATCCCGCGCTGTTGGTAGGTATGGAGATGTTTGTAAGCTCCGATCAGCCTGCGTTGGATCAATGGAGTGCAGGCCGGCTGGACGAGGAGACCTTCTTGAAGGAGGTATGCTGGGAGGAGAAATGGAGATTCGATTTTGCCCTTTACCGTGCGATTCTTCATTTCATAAGGGAAGACTCTTTGAAGGTGGTGGCCGTCAATGTTCCACGCTCAATTGTCGAGACGGTTGCCAGGGTGGGACTGGATGGCCTTTCAGGTGAGGAGCGGGACCAGATTGCACAGGAGGTTGACACCTCTGCGGAAGAACACAGAACCTATGTTGAATCCGCTTTTGATACCCATGAGTCTGATGAAATAGACGCTTTTGAATTCTTCTATGAGGCCCAGTGCGTTTGGGAGGATTCTATGGCAGAGGCGATCTCGCGGGCACTGAACAACAAGCGGATGGTAGTGATCACCGGAAATGGCCACATAGCGTACAAATTCGGAATCCCGTACCGTGCATTCAAGCGCACAAAAGCTTCATTTCGAACCGTCATGCCACTTGCCGTGGGCACAGAGGTGGAACGCAATATAGCAGACTATATCTGGGTAACCCTGCCCGAAAAGCTGGCGCACCCGAGCGGGCTGTGCCCCGTAGGGCCGAGAAGGCCTGTGGTGGGGATTCGACTTAAGACCCTGGACCGGGGAAAAGGCGTGCTCATAGAAGACGTCATGCCAGAAAGCCCGGCAGCGCGGGCAGGAATCAAACCACAGGACATCCTGGTCGCTATTGACGGAAACCCTGTGTCTCGCCTGTCCGACCTTCACAATGCCATCGCCGGATCAAAAGGGGCTTCGACCTTTCTGTTCAAGATTGACAGGCAGGGAAAGCTCATGGAACTGACGGTCCATATCGAAAAGACGAATTCCACCAGTACAGAAGGATCGCCGTGAATTCGGGTCAATCATTTATAATGTTGAGGGGCATCCTTCATTTTCGCCACAAAGTAGTTTACACTTTTTTTACCACTCCAGGTTTGGGGTTTCAGGTTTCAGTGTTCAGGTTTCAGATCTTGCGTTTCTCGCTC
>JAQYWL010000373.1 GCA_030145035.1 Desulfobacteria bacterium
AGAAATTCCGAAACGTCGTTTTAATCCACAGATTACGCAGATTACACAGATTTTCGTGAGTTATTGGATTAAATTCCCCGAAGCTTGCTTCGTTTAGATTGTGAAAATCAGATACGCGATACCCCGTAGCTTGCTGCGGGGCAGTTCATTCCGGTACTCCTGCCCATTCAATAGGGGAAAGGACAAAATTATTAAAGTCTATTTTGCCTAAAGTTTCATCCTCATCTTTATCCCAGATCAAGTCTTTGATTTTCTTTTCATCCGTGGTACCCCACCAGTTATAAGGGGCATCCACATTCGATATCTGACCTTCCAGGAGAGAGACGTTATATTCCTCATTGTCAGAGATATTGTTCTGACTAATCCTAAAGCCCTGCGTGACCCAGAGTATAATCCCTTTGCCATTATGGGTAATGTTGTTATATCTCACATTAGCGACGGATTGCTTTTTCCCATAGACCCCGAAGAATTTGTTATGACTGATCCGGTTACGACTAATCGTAGATCGTGAAGCTGTACTGCATAAAACGCCCCCACCATTTCCGGTGATGCGATTGTAGAGTATCGTCATTGAGCCTTTTGTTTTAAATTCTTTCACAGTTTTGTGCCCGATAGCTACCCCATTATCGTGCAGATAGCAGTTGGTCACAGTCACCTGGCCTCCATGGCCGTGGACCGAGGTGTGCCCATAACTGATCTCACAATATTCCAAGATATTATTCTCAGTGTCCAATAAATTGATTGCTCCCCAATCTCCAGGACGTGGGGATGGCCCAGCCGAGGTAAAGAGGATCATCCTGTCCTTGGTCCCCTGGGCAAGTATCTTCCCTCTGATAATCAGTTCGGCCCGAGGGAAATGCTGTGTCTTGTCCTCTACATAGAGATTGGCGGGGCCATTTGCCTCTATCTTCACGAACTTAACCACAGTCCCTGGCATTATGGTTAATGTAGCTCCTCGAACTATCTCCACATCACCCATTATAACAACCTCTTTCTCCCAGGTAGTATCGGATTTAATGATGCCCTTTTCTACTATCAGTGGCTTTCCCAAGGCAGGACTTATTAACCAAAAAGATAGGGTCATTGCCAAAAAAGGCAATAAAATTCGTTTTCTCAGAATTAGACGAACTACAGACATGTTCAATTTGGATCCTTCATTCCTAAAATGCTCTCATTACAAGATTAATACTTTGGATCTCACAGAGGCCACAGAGTCACGGAGTTTTTGCCCTGAATCCTTGAGAGGAGGATTCAGGTCAATCTGCCATCCTGCTAACGCAGGAGTTTTTGCCAGAAAACAAATGCCCGACAGGGGCTGATGGATTGGCCTGATTTTTCCCTCTCAAAAAATCAGGCCAAAGAATCTAACGCTCAGCGATCTCAGTGGGCTCTAGCGACCGGCGGGAGCGGGCGAGAGACCCCCATGATCAGTTACAAAGCAAAAATCGGACATTCGAACTGTGGATTCATCTAATATTTTCTATAAGGGGCCATATTGCACAGTTTCAGCCGCTGCCGAATGCTATCGTATTCGCTATCATTAGCCTTTACGAATCCCTCTATCCATGCACTATTACAAATCCTTAATACTTCGCCATTTACCAACACTGTTTCGTCCTTCCTGAGATTAAGAAGGGTCTCCTTTACCTTTCGGGCCAAGCCACGATCCACGTGGGGCATAACCCCCACAGTACAGTAAGGCATAGGTATGCTTTCCGCGATAATGTGAAAATCATCCATATTGATCTTACCCTGTTGGGCCATATGATCTAAGTCCAAACGAGGTGCTGCTCCCACATCGTAGGCCCCAAAGAGCACACCATATATGACCTTCTCGTGCTTGAAGGAACCCCAGGGAATGGCGTAAAAGGCCAGGTCTTCCTCTGGATCAAATCCGTTGGCTAACATGAGAGCGTATTGTGCCATATAACCGAAGGGGGCCAGCGCAGGGCCAAATATCATGGTCTTTCCCCGCATGTCTTCAAAATTCTTAATGCCGCTTCTTTTGAGCGCGATGATGGTACCTGTGTCTCGATAGCCGTGCCTTCCCCTTATCTCGACCGCTATGAGTTCTAACCCGTACTCCTTCTGGAAAATGATGGGAAGTATAGAGTTGGTATGCGTAAACTCCACCTTCTTATCCCGAACTAAGTCTTCAAAATCGAAGGTATTGACCAATATTGATTCAAACTTTTTGCCGATCTTTTCACTAAGATAGGCCGTTAGTGGTTCAAACCTGGCTCTCGTCTCTGGTACGCTGTTGCAAATCATGTAGCCAATTCTTATGGGTTTGTCTTCTTTACCCAATACACTACCTTCTTTTCCCTGGCAGCCCACAAGTAAGGGTAATATGATAAATAGTATGAAAAAGGAATATTTCCTCTTCATAGGTCTCTTACCTTTCCATCAGTGGAGTACTGGAGTAGTGGAGTGTTGGAGTATTGGATTATCTGCTACCATATATCGCATTGCTTTCCTTCACCATTAGGTGATCGATCCATTCTCCTCGTTCTCTTTTTTGTTCTAGGCTTTCCACTAGCTTTAGTAATCCGTTTTCGAGTTTGTATGCCAATGTATCCAACTTCTGAAACTCCTCTTCCGTAATTTGCTTCGATTTCTGATATGCATGAAGCCCTGAAACTGATTCGGCAAGTGAACCAAGTGCTATGTTGAGAAAATTGAGATATTCACGGATCGAGCGCCTAGAATAGCCCTCAGAAATGTTTCGATGCACGGAATCGCTTGAAGCGATAGACTGCGAGGCCACCCGCCTTAATTCATAAGGAAATACACGAAAAATCTTGCAGGTCTGTACGTAGTAATCG
>JAQYWL010000120.1 GCA_030145035.1 Desulfobacteria bacterium
AATCTAACTGACTGTAATTTATAGACCATCAGACTATTCGGCCAAGCACTACGTAGGTTTCTTGGCCATCAGAAGATCCTCCAATTATAAAAAACAAAAAAAGGCCCATGCACCGGTACCTTTGATACCGTGTATGAGCCTCTGCTCTTCACATAAGCCTTCTCTCCCGGGCTTGGGTTATGTTTCCGGTTGTTCTTTTACAAATATCATAGCCTTATACCATGATCTGCCTAAAACTTCAATTTTTTCGCTTCAATTACGGCTGTTACCCAAGATATAGTGGATCATTTGGACTATCCTATGGTCAAGATCAACTTGCCATACTCTATTATCGCCCACCGGACGATTTTTTCAAAGATTCCTAACCGATATCGCAACTTTTGTCAAGTTCTGGGCCAAGATTCGGGTCAACCGATAGACTGAATGGGTATTTTCAGGTGCGAGACCGAAAAATTCAGGCTGGAACTATGCGAGGTCAGCCCCGAGAGCCCCACTTCTTGAGCACACCTCCTTGCGCTTTTCAGGGCCTTTGTACCGCTCGACAACCCCTGCCCACATGCTTTAGCCGACATGCCACTCCTGCTGTTGGACGTGTGGAATAAGGAAGGTCGAATTCTGCTTGGACCAGAGAGACGACAACCGAAAACATTCCCTATGGGTCGGGGACTCCTTTTATAATCTTAACCAACTTTTTGACTAGCGATGCCCTATCTTTAATAATCAGGCTGTTTGTTGGACTATAGGCCACCACCCGACCATCCTTTGACAATAGAGGGGCTAGAACAGAGGCTAGGTGCTCAGCATCGGCGTAATCAAGGTGAATGACCTGGATAACTATTGGCTCTCTTAATGCTCTTGTATGTTGAGCATAAGCGGCATGTCGCGGAATCAATGACAAGACTATAAAGAAGAGAAATCCTAACGGCCTAAGCATGGCTAACCATAACACCTCTGGTGTAAAATCTATCCCAACCTCCAGAAACATTTACCGCAAAAAAACGCATTTTTCAACCTAGCAAGGATAAAGCTCAATCTCGACCCGGTCATCCGTCTTTCCAAAGCAATCCACTTATGATATCAGACAGAAACCAAAAAAATTCGGGCTCTCGAATAGTGCATAATCATAGCAGCGAGTTTTACTGCGGGTTTATGAGTTCCGATTAAAAATAATATGGCATTATCTCGAACCTGACCTGATGCTTGATAGATAGACAAATGTTTGAAAGTTGAGAGGCCTGCTCCTTGCATTACCTATGCAGGACAAAGCTTCGAAACAAAGGGACATGATCCTACTTCTTTTCAAAGAGAATTCGATGATGGTCAAAAATACGTCTCTCAAAAACCTCTCGTTGGTCATTACAGAGGTAGGACTTCAGTCTGTGGGCAAAGTCCCTATCTTTGAAGAAATTCAGTCCAAGTTTACCAATGACGGTCCATTTAGACGGATCTCTTAAGCAATCAATAAAGCATCTGTCAGCTGCCTTTCTCCATTCCTTTCGTGTCTGAATATAATCTAAACGGCCGTTGTTTTCATCGATAAGCTCAAAGAAAGGCAGTGCGCATTCGACTATTTGCTCCTTTCCCAGGGGTAGCCAAGAACCAGGGTAGAACAGCCTCAAACGTGCCAATATCTTTTCGTCTGTTCCTTCACGTGCGTTTATCCTTGCATCCTTATATGGGTCTGGCACCATTTTGCCCCATGTCATTGTCTGAAGGTATAGCCGACCCCCCTGAGACAAATGAGAGGCACAGAACCTAAAAAACTTCGCATATATGTTCTGTTGTGCCCCTCTAAGATATTCATCTATTGAGCAAAAGTGTTCAAATGCTCCTATTGAAATAATGCTATCAAATCTTCCGAGTACTTTAAGTCCAAGATCCTTCCAGTCTTTTAGCATGACCTCAAGTTGATTGCGACGACATGACTGTGCTTGTACAGGTGATAAAGTCAGACCAAGCTCATATCCCCCCTTTCGTTTGATGGCGCTTAGAAGGTTGCCCCAGCCAGAACCAACATCAAGAACCCTAAAACCGGGTCTGAAGTTTATGCCCTCAAGAATCCACTCATGTTTATCCTGTTGCGCCTGCTCCAATGTCTTGGAATAGTCTCCATCATAATATGCGCCACTTATGTCGGCCGTCTCTCCTAGCGACAAACGAAATATGTCATCCATCCAATCATATGTCAGAGATATTTCATCTTGTGTTGCCATGATTGACAACCCCAAAACGGTGTTTGCAGCGTTTCTTGCTAAGCGAAAAGCGGGAATGAAGAAGGAAAGAGCAACAGTTGACTCCAGTTAGCAACGGTAACTTCTGCTGTATACCTTACGGCCTGGTTTAGCTTTGTTGACTAGAAACCTTAGACTCCCAACAGAGCCAAATATGCTCCGCTAGGACGTGCGTAGGCCCATTTTGAGGTGTGTCCCCATGAGGAGATCTCTTCGGCAGTGGTTAATGGTGCAGGCTGGCAGTCGTAGATCGATGAAACTACACAGGGTTTTCAAAGTCAAGTGAAATCGTCTTCTGGGAACAATCAAAATCTCCATCATTCCGACCCAGCAAAGAGGGCTTAACATAAAGAATATCAAAGTGAGGAGGCGGTATGAGGATTGAACACAACTTGCCAATATCGCCAGTCGAGAATCAAGGGCCACGATTGCAGATTTCATTCGGATATCAAAGATATCTTGGGCTCTTCAAGTTGTTAGCTGGACTACCTGCTCCCCAGCCGTGCCTGAAGCAACTTGTTGAGTTGATCAAAAAACCGGTTTCTGACTCTCTCTATGTGAAGTGCCTCTTGATAACCGACGCGAACTTCGTCTTTCGTCATGTGTCTTTTTGGCTCAACTTGCAACGCATAAGAATTAACATGTCTCTCCCAGAACCATTCAGCGCACCCGAATTGAATGTATTCAGGGTCAATTGCTGGGATTCGTCTGCAATCCTCGAATAGTCTTTTTCCTGAGCTACTGTTTTCTATGCATAGAGCGATGTAGGCTATTCTGTAATCGACACTTACAATGCTGTCGGTAATCGACAGAGCTTCAATGTTGTAATGGTCTTTTTGACGGCTGTGCAGAAAATGCCCGTAACAGCTTTGTAAGGTATAACAATAAGAAAGCTTTGCAAAACCAGTTATTAAATCAATTATGGGCGGATCAATCTGATCAATATCAAGCCGACTCAGGGACTGTTGCCTCTGCTCGTTGTAACGAGGATTGGCGACGAAATCCTTAAGCTCCGTAAAAGTTTCCAATCTTGATATACCTACCTGCCACCATCAAGAATCGGGAATTTAACGGCCCGAATACATATTTGGTTTAGATATCACAAAAATCTCGAATTCTCTTAGCCTGAAATAATTATTGAGATTTAAATTCATTAAAGTATCTGCTTCCGTTTCTGAAATCTCACTTCCAAAATACAAAAGGTCATCTTTGTTTCTTCCTGATAGGAGTTTATTTTCTTTCTCAACAACTTCTGATGGTATCTGTAATTCACTCAATTCCTTCTTAATTTGTTGTTCAAGATTTTGAACGAGCTTTACCCGTAAATCTATTATTTCCATAAGTTTTGTCTACCTCATAGTTGAATTTCGTATTTTAAGAGGGCTAACCGCTCCGCTTGAGCGGCGTGGAAAGGCGACAGCCTTTTCACGTCCAACTCCAAGCGGTTGTTGTGTGCCGGGCAAGGCCCGGCTGCTAAATGGTGCTGTTCGATACTATGACACAGGTATCGGGCAAAGTCCAGACCCAGCCCGACGGAGGCGAAGGGTAGCCGAAGGCAAGGGTGTAGCAGCGATGCGCGCCTGAAGGA
>JAQYWL010000332.1 GCA_030145035.1 Desulfobacteria bacterium
AGCCGGCCTCAGGGCATCGCCGTGGACGGGGAGGGGAACGTCTACGTGGCTGATGCCCAGAACGGGCGTATTGTGAAGTATGACCCTGGAGGCACCTTCGTGATCCCGTAATTCTTCCTAAGCGAAGGAGGAAGGTCCCATACAGGATCGACTTCTCGCTCTATGACTTGGTAAACCCCTTGTGGTGTCTCATATCCTACGTCCCCGATTCCTACCGGATAGGTTTTCACCATCTCAATTCGCGGGAAGAATCGGTACAGCCTCAATTCGGGGAGATTGATCACGATGCCCTGATACCTGGTTGGTGGCAGAATCCATTGGGTCGGTATGGACAGCCGAAGCCCCCGTTCGGGAATCCAGGGGTCTGCGGAGGGATGGAGGATCTGCATTTCGTTGAACCCTAAACCGTAGTGCCTAGAGATGTCCAAGAGAGTTTCCTTGGGAGCCACAGTATGAACCCGTGGGCACCCTACCACCGTCTCCTGGATACTTGGATTCTCACTAGGACGCACAAGACGGTACTTGAATCCCTCACTACGAGCAACCTCGTCGCCAATGAGCACCAAAATGATCAATATCTGGAGGATACTTCTCTCTATCATACGCTCGCATGAAATTCGCCAACCAGCTCCCAACTGCCCGCCCTCTCCAGACACACTCGGCAAGTCGCTACGAAACACTCTTTGGGGCTTCCGCAAACGTCCACGGACGGGGCCCATCTCCTTTCTCTTCCCATGCCGCGAAAGGGCCACCCTTCAAAGAAGCGATCAAAGAGGCTGACGATTTCCCTCCTCAATCGGGTTAACTTTTTACCTCTCCATGGAACTATGTCCGTCATCTTCTCCCTCCCTAAGTATGCAGATATGAGAGTATGCATCCGCCGTACCTCACTTGATGATCTCCAGCATAGACCTTTTCTTGATTTTGCCAGAAGCAGCGCTTAAAATTGATTGCATGGCACGCGCCGTGCGGCCTTGCTTCCCGATAATTTTCCCGATGTCATCCTTAGCCACTTTCAGCTCAATGGCTGAGGTCTGTTCGCCTCCCACTTCGGAAACCGCCACTGCCTCCGGATGATCCACCAGCACTTGAGCAACGTACTTGATCAGATCCTTCATCTCCCGCCATCCTCTGCTGCTATGCAAGTTTCTTTATGTTCTCGACACCTTCATCCACACAATGTCAATGATTCTTAAAATTCATCGTTGTGCTCAGGCTTCATTCCACACTGAATGTTTCTCTGACGTGTCGGTAGATGCTTGCCGGCAGCTCACAATAGGAGCCAAAGGCATGACTGCTTTGGTATAACCTTATGGGTTGTTGCCTCTGTTTATGGGGGCACTCGGAACAATCCCAGTATTGCCAGTGATGTTTGGCAGCGTGATCTAAGCAAGCGCGATAACAAGGGCAGTAGATATTCTTGTGACCTGAGCTGTGGACGGGTTTGAGACCGGGTTTCATAAAGATCTCTCCTTATTCCTCATCGGGCATGTATCTCTCCGGATTCTCCTTTACACTGCCCGGCTCATCGACTGTATTCAGGTGAAAGGTAGTCTCAAACAAATGGCTTTTCCCATATTCCCCACCCATCAACCCCCTTGCTTCAAGAACAGCTATGACCAACTGCAGGGTGTGGTCATCCAGTTCAAAATCAGTCCAGCCCAACAGGTGCAATCGTTTGTTTAGGTCCTGACGTGTCATGCGGGGAACGAATGAAAACGTATTGGCTAAGCTTCTGACAAAACACGGTATGCTGCTCTGTTCTATACCTTTGCCTTCCAATCGACGGACTAACACTTGTGCAAGTTGATTCATCTGGGGCTTTCCCCCTCTCACGCTTATGAGTCAGAATTCGTTGGGAACGAAACATGTCGTTGAAAAATCAAAGACAGATGCTCCCTTCAGGGGCTATCTGGGCACCGTAATCACCCGTAAAGATCAAACTTTTCCGGTCAAGACCGAACGTACGCAGACTGTTTGCAAATATTTCTGCGCCAAACGGGTAGACTTGCCGCAGCCGACTTGTGTGGAAGAAAACTTTGTACTCTCCCATGTAATTCTTCCTCAAGCTATGAAACAACTCGTAAGCCGATGTATCATCGAAATCGCCTGTTATGATAAAATGCAAATTATCGCTGTTGCGATGCACAAAAACGTCGAAATTGGATGCCATGGCGCCCCCTTTGCTATTGTGATTTGATAGACCGTATGCTCCAAGACTATGGACCGCGAAAACACAGAGCTGTCATCCAACAAAAATAGCTGGGGGTACTCCTTGATAGTCCTGTGTTTCCATTTTCTTGATGCGCTTGTCCGCAAGTAGAGATACTCTTGCCTCCAAGGCCATGTTGATCTGTATTTTTAGTTCGGTTAGATCCGAACTCTTGACGACGTAAGAGTCCGCTGCGATGGACCTCAGGTCATATTTATAAGAAGAATAGGCCGAGCAAAGAATCACCGGCATGGTGTCGTAAGCATTTCGGACCCCCTGCAGGAGGTCAAGACCGTTATATTCACCCATTCTAATGTCTAATACGACGAGATCGGGCTTGTATTGCTCGATCATGTCCATCAGTTTTCCGCAGTCACTGGTAGATACGACTTCATAGCCCTCGCTACTGAGCTCCTCAGCATAGAGCTCACAGACCACCTCTTCGTCGTCAGCAATGAAGATTTTTTTATTCTTTTCTCGGCAACTCATGTTACGAAATACCTTTCAAAATCCGTGTGCTAAACACTGTCCTGGGCGAGGTGGCTGTGATTCCACTTTTGTTTCGAGTACCTGCTGACGGCTTAGAACATGGGCTATCTTTCGTTTTAGTTCATCAAGGACTGTGCTCTTTATGACATAGCCATCGGCCTGGGACAGACGCGGGTCCTCCCTGTAGTTGTCATAGGCGGTAAATACAATCACCGGGAGCTTAGGGTGTTGCCTCTTGATGTCATGGAATACGCCAAGTCCCTCAGGGCCGTCCAGATACAGGTCGAGAAGTACTAAATCCGGTTGTGAAAATCTCAGATGTCCGCTGACCGATTCGGCATCGGCTGCCGTTGCGACCCGGTACCCCTCGGAGATCAGTTCTTCGGAAAGGAGCTCCCGAATGCATGGCTGGTCATCTACAACCAGAATCTTCGCCATGATGCCCTCCGTATCGTGTCAGTCTCAAACGGTCCTGAAAAAGAATCGGCCTGAGACTGCTCAAAGGTTTCGACCCCCCTGAAAACAATGTGGATCTCGCACTCAGGAAACGCCTCACTGACTAAAGCAAGTAGAGTGGGACCAGGCTCCGGTTGGCTGGTTACAATCACTATTCTTTCCACGCCTTGCCCCCTTTTGAGTTGGATTATTGGTTCTCAGTCATAGTTCTTTGGCCGTGGCCTGCACTTGACTCACCCTGATTAGTCTTGCCCTCTTCATCTCGTTCATATGGAAGATGTTGTGGCCTTTCCAGGCAGTATGCACGCCAGGTACATTCAAGCTGGTCACAATAGCCCTGTGCCCTGCCGAAGCAATCAGGGTTGCCCTCCGATCGCTGAATATGTCTGATCATCTCCGTCACATATAAGAAATCCTTTTTCGCGGCCTGATTCTTCTTCATTTTTTCTGTCACCATCGGTTCCACAGAGATGTCCAAGGGCCTACTTCAGCGCCCTGAATGGCGTGTTCCGGGCCAAGTCCGTGTCATGCCACTGGAACGAGAGTTCGTTGTTGCTGCTATCGATCTTGCCCTTATCTGTTTTTAGCGAATATCTATCCTGATTCGACTTGTAAATAGGGGGAAGGGTTCATTTTTATATGGAAAAAAATCCCGAAAAGACGGGAATCTTTCCCATGGTCGGGGTGGGAAAATGGCCCGTAAGGGGAGCAGGGTAACTTTTCTTCATTTCTGCCAAGCGGTTACATCGATTAGCCCGAACTTGGCCGCATAGCGAACCAATTCTACGGTGCTGTGAAGATCAAGCTTGCTCATAATGTTGGACC
>JAQYWL010000436.1 GCA_030145035.1 Desulfobacteria bacterium
ACGGATTTTCTCATTGCCAACAGCCGTGATTTACACTCTCAACAATCAACAATCGTCAAAGGAGGTTTTGTCATGAGTGAATTTCATCAGGAAGGTTTTATTACTACTATCCATGGTTTTTACGATCTTTTTGACCCCGAAGAACACCTGATGCGGCTGGAAAAAAAGCTGGAGGAATTCTCCAAACACATGTGCATCGGTCTTCTCCTTCCGTCCCTTTACGAGGAAATCCATGTGAAAGGGGTCCTGGATAACATCATCGATCAGATTAACCAGGTGAACTATCTGTGTTCGATTGTAGTGGCCCTTGGAGGAGCAAAGGAAGAAAAAGACTTCAGGGAAGCCAGAGACTATTTTTTCAGGCTAAGAAAGGAAGGCCGGGACATCAAGGTGGTCTGGGTGGATGGACCGAGGATTCAGACGATCTTCAAGAAACTCCAGGAACAAAAAATCCCGATTGGTGTGCCGGGAAAAGGCCAGTCCGTGTGGATCGCCCTCGGGTATCTCTTTGCCAGTGAGGTCTGTGATGTGATTGCCCTGCACGACTGTGATATCGTCACCTATGACCGTCTTCTCCTTGGCCGGCTCATTGAGGCTACGGCCAACCCGAACAACGATTTTGAGTTCTGTAAGGGCTATTATGCGCGTATTTCTCCAGACGAAATGGAGATGAGGGGGAGAACCACACGGCTTTTTGTTGCGCCCTTTGTGGAAGCCCTGAGCAACATCATGCACCAGCGAGGCCACACCATGCTGGAGGAATTCTTCCGTTATCATCGGACCTTTCGTTATCCCCTGGCCGGTGAGTTCAGCTTCTTGACCCGCCTTGCACGGGCCATAAACATAGCTTATGACTGGGGCCTTGAGGTGAGCACCCTGTCTGAGGTCTATAATCGTCTTACGCCAAAAAAGATTTCGCAAATCGATCTGTGCAAAAACTATGAGCATAAACATCAGGTCCTCTCTGAAAAAGATGCCGGGGGTGGCCTGCATCGGATGGTAGTGGACATTGCAAAGTTCTATTTGAACTACATCCGTTCACACGGCATGCCCATTGATGATGCATTTATTGATATGCTCCAGCATACCTATTACAGTGTGGCTGTTGGCTTTGTAAAAAGCTATAGTGACGATGCGGAATCGAATGATCTGGTCTATGACCGGCACCATGAAGAACTGACCGTGCGGCACTTTAGAGATTTTATTGCTACGGCCTGGGACCAGGCAAGGCAAGAGAAAGAAGGCACCCAGATTCCATCATGGAACCGCGTGACCTATTCTGTGCCTGATATATATGAGGATCTGATGAAAGCTGTGGGAAAGGACAATGCATAAAGTCTGGTTTCTCGCGTCCGAGGTGGGGCCGTTTGCCAAGACCGGCGGCCTGGCCGATGTAGCAGGTTCGCTCCCTGCCTGCCTCAAGAACCTGGGAGTGGATGTGAGGGTGGGCCTTCCGTTTTATCGGATGGCGAAGGACGGGGATTTTAAGGCCCAAAAGGTCCTTGAAGGGCTTGAAGTCCCCTTGGGAAATACCAGACTCAGGGGTGACGTCCTGGAAACCTCAACCGAGGAAGGGGTTCCTGTTTACCTGTTTGACAGGGAAGACCTTTTTGACCGGCCAAACCTCTATGGCACGCCTGAGGGGGATTACTATGACAACCTGGAACGCTTTACATATTTCTGCCGGGCTGCCCTCCTTTTTGCCGGCAAGGTGGGGTTTCAGTTTGATGTCGTTCATTGCCACGATTGGCAGACCGGTCTGATTCCAGCCTACCTCAAGACCCTTTACCGGGCGGATTCCTTTTTTTCAAACGCAGCATCAGTCTTCACCATTCACAATATCGGCTATCAGGGGCTTTTTCCCCCGGACAGGCTCCACGTTTGCGGCCTTCCCGGCACTGAGTTTGATATAAATGGCCTTGAATTCTGGGGCAAGATCAACCTGTTAAAGGCAGGTATTGTGTATGCAGATGCGATCACCACGGTGAGCCCCCGATACAGCGAGGAAATCCAGACCCCTGAGTTCGGAATGGGCATGGATGGTATCCTTAGAAAAAGATCGGCTGACCTTTACGGTATCCTTAACGGGGCGGACTACACTTCCTGGAACCCTGCCACGGATTCTCATATCACGAACCATTACAGCCTTGGTAATATGAGGGGTAAACGGAAGTGCAAGGCCGGCCTTGTCAAGGAGTTGGGTCTCCATCAGCGTTTTGTGGATCGGCCGGTCCTCGGGATGGTGTCTCGCCTTGCGCCACAAAAAGGGTCTGATTTGCTGGCCCAGATCGTAGAAGATGTCGTAGGGCTGGATGCAGGGCTGGTGATTCTGGGCGCGGGTGAGGAGACATATCAGGCCCTTTTCCTGGAGCTGGGCAGGAAATACCATGAAAGCGTGGCTGTCACGATAGGGTTTGATGAAGGCCTCGCCCACCGTATCATGGCCGGTGTTGATATGCTCTTGGTCCCTTCTCACTATGAGCCTTGCGGATTGACTCAGATCTACGCCCTAAAATACGGAACAGTCCCTATTGTTCGTGCCACGGGAGGCCTTGATGACACCATTGATGCCTTTGATCCTGGCTCAGGTGAGGGCACTGGGTTCAAGTTTTCCGACTATGAAGCAAGGGCATTTCTGGATAAGATCGGGGAGGCGCTGAAGCTCTTTGAAGATGGATCGGGCTGGATGAAACTCGTAGAGAGCGGGATGCGGGCGGACTTTTCATGGGAAAAATCGGCCCGGGAATATGTTTCCTTGTATGAGAAGGTAATAGAAGCAGCAAAGGGGGAGCAATGGCGAGAACGTTTAGAGAGCTAAGTGCAAAAGACCTGCGGTTCCGCATTGATCCAAAGAGCCTCAAGGTTGATTCCACTAAAAAACTTCGTCCTGCCAGGCAAGGGGTGGTGGGACAAAAACGGGCCATTGAAGCCATAAAGTTTGGTATTGGGATGGCCGATTCCGAATACAATATCTATGTAGCAGGCGCGACCGATACGGGTGCCACATTCATGGCCAGGGCGATCCTGGAAGAGGTGGCAAGAAAACAGCCGCCGCCGCCAGACTGGTGCTATGTGTATAACTTTAAAGAACCTGACAAGCCCAGGGCCCTGAAACTGCCCATTGGCCGTGGAAAAGAGCTGAGAAAGGCGATGGATGAGCTGATTGAGGCCCTCAAGAGCGACATCCCGACAGCGTTTAGCACCGATGACTTTCGCTACAAGGAGCAGGTACTCCGACAGGAATTTGAAAACAAACGCCGCAAGGGCATCGATGCCCTGAGGGAAAGGGTGGAGGCGGAAGGCTTCTTGTTGCAGGTTGATCCTCAAGGGGTTTCCATCATGCCGGGAAGGGATGGCAAGATCCTCCCCCCGGAGGAGCTTGCCAGGTATTCCCCAGAGGAAAAGAAAGCCCTGCGGGACAGGGGCGATAAGTTGTCGATGGAGATGAACCAGGCTATGACTGAAATAGGGAGGCTTGAGTCCGAGTATATAGAACTCCGCAAGAAGCTGGAACATAAAGTGGCCCTTGCTGTGGTCGAGAAGAAGATGCGACCCACCCTGGGAATATTTAGGGATCATATCCATGTGCTTGAGTACCTTGGGGCCGTAAAACAGGACATCCTGGAGCATATTGATGATTTCCGAAAAGAACCTGAGGCGCAGCCCCCAAAAGGGCCTTTTGTCGGCATGGCCTCGCCCCCGGCCATGAACAAATACAGGGTTAATGTGCTTATTGACAATGCTGAAACCAAGGGAGCCCCCGTGGTCTATGCCTCAAACCCGACTTACCCGGCCCTTTTTGGCAGAATAGAAAAGGAGGCCCTGTTTGGTGCCCTGGTGACGGACTTTACCATGATTAAACCCGGAGTCCTTCACGAGGCCAATGGGGGGTACCTGGTCCTAAAGGCTACCGAGGTCTTGAAATGGTACTTTGCCTGGGAGGCCCTTAAACGGGCTATCAGGCACAAAGAAGTCAAGATTGAGGACCTGGGGAGAAATGTACGGGTTTATCACCACCAGGACACTAAAGCCTGAGCCCGTACCCCTTGACATTAAGCTCGTGGTCACAGGCAATCCTTTTCTCTACGAGCTTCTTTACATCTATGATGACCGCTTCAAGCAGATGTTCAAGATCAAGGCGCACTTAGATGACCGGGCCGATCGGAACAACACAAGTATCCAGGAATGCATTGGCTGTATGGCCAGGTTCTGTGAGGAAGAGGGGCTCAAACATATTGACAGCACGGGTATTGCCAGAATCCTCGAATACAGTATGGAGGTGACCGGCACCAGAGACAAGATGACGCTTAAGCTAGGGGTCATTGGCGATATCATCAAGGAGGCCAATTACTGGGCCGTACAGGAGAAAAGGAGGTACATTGGTGAAAGCCATGTAGAAAAGGCCATAGAGAAAAAGATCTATCGCTCAAACCTGATTGAAGAGCGTGTCCAGGAACTGATCAAGAAAGACATCTTCTGGATCGAGACCGACGGTCACAAGGTGGGCCAGATCAACGGTCTGAGCATTTTGCAAACAGGTGACCACATGTTCGGCAAACCCGGCCGGATTACGGCCAATGTGTCCATGGGAAAAGAAGGAGTGATTACGATCGATAGGCAGTCCCGGTTGAGCGGAAAGATCCACACCAAGGGCGTCATCATCCTGAGCAGTTACCTGCGAGAGCACTTTGCTCAGAACAAGCCCCTGGCGCTCACTGCCAGCCTCTGCTTTGAGCAAACCTACGGCATGGTCGAAGGGGACAGTGCATCCAGCACAGAACTCTTTGCCCTCCTTTCTGCCATTGCCAATGTACCAGTCTTTCAAGGGGTTGCTGCGACCGGCTCGGTCAGCCAGAAAGGGGAGATTCAACCTGTTGGTGGGGTGACCCGCAAGATTGAGGCGTTCTTTGACATCTGTAAACACAAGGGGCTCACGGGCAAACAAGGCGTCATTATTCCCGCCAAAAGCGTCAAAGACCTCATGCTAAGAAAGGACGTGGTAGAAGCGGTCAAGGATGGCAAGTTTCACATCTATCCTATAAAGACCATTGAGCAGGGGGTTGAAATACTCACGGGCACGAAGGCGGGCAAGATGCGCAAAGATGGAACCTACCCCAAGGGGACACTCTTCCGGTCGGTAGATGACCGTTTAAAGGACCTGGCTGAAAAGGCCAGGGCATTTGCCAAGGAAAAACAGGAAAAGCAGGAGTGAGTTTGGGTTGACATCCTCTTGCTTCTATAAAATAATAAGATAAATAAGCAGCCGAGGGG
>JAQYWL010000151.1 GCA_030145035.1 Desulfobacteria bacterium
GGCAATCTATGGGCATCCAGGGCAGGGCTGTGGGCAGAATCTTGTCAAGCAGGTTGTATAAGGTTACACGCAGTCATCAAGACATTGCCCTGGTGGGACCTATGATAGGCGCCCCATATGCGGTGATGATTCTGGAAAAGCTAATTGTCCTGGGTGCAAAGAAGATACTCTTTTTGGGTTGGTGCGGTTCGATCCAGCAAGGGGTGCGGATCGCAGACTTTGTGGTCCCTGACCGTGCGGTCATAGGGGAAGGGACATCCGGGTATTACACTGTAGATAATGAATACCCGAAACCCTCTGATGCCATGTTCAACGCAATTGAAGAGAGCCTTCATATATGCTCCATCTCTTTTCACAAAGGTTCTGTCTGGTCAACAGATGCCCCTTACCGGGAGACCAGACAGAAGGTCCTTTTGCTCCAGGGCGAAGGTGTGCTCGGCGTGGATATGGAACTTTCGGCCTTGTTTACGGCGGCACGGTTCCGGCAGGTTGAGATCGGGGCCCTCCTTGTGGTCTCAGATGAGCTTGGCACACTGCGCTGGAGGCCCGGGTTTTCAAGCGCCAAGTTTAACAGATCTCGCAAAACAGCAGCAGCGGTTATTCATGCAATATGTGAAAGGTTGAACTTGGCCTTTGCCAAAGAGAATCGGAAAGAGCATCACGAAAACATAAATCATCACGAAAGCACGAAAGGACGAAAGCACGAAAGGGAGAAACATGACGACGGCTGATCTCCTTTTCAAAGAAGGTCGTAGAGTGGGCATTGCCTGTCAAAGAAGGTGTATCATTGTTGTCGGTGGGCGGCGCTTAGCTTACAGATTTCGATGAATATTATCATGGCTTTTTTCGTGTTTTCGTACTTTCGTGTTTTCGTGATTCGTTTTTTTGTTTTGCTAGAGATTTCGTAATATTCTTTTCCCATGAATGAAGATATCAAAAAGAAGGCAGCTAAACTTCGTCAGGCCCTTCACCGGCACAATTATCTTTACTATGTTTTGGATGAGCCAGAGATCTCTGATGCTGAATACGACCGTCTCATGCAGGAGCTAATTGCCCTGGAGACTGCGCATCCGGAACTAGTTGAACCCGATTCTCCCACGCAGCGGGTAGGGGCATTGCCCCTTGAAAAGTTTGAAACCGTGGCTCACACCATTCCCATGCTGAGCCTGGAGAACGCCTTTGGCGAAGAAGAAGTGCTGGCATTTGATCAAAGGGTGAAGCGGTTCCTGAACACAGATTCGCCGCTGCTTTACACGGCAGAGCCAAAAATGGATGGTGTGGCTGTAGAGCTAGTGTATGAGAACGGTCGGCTGGTCGAGGCCTCCACCCGGGGCGACGGATACACCGGCGAGCTGATTACTCTGAACATCAGGACCATCAAGACAGTTCCTCTGGCCCTTCTCAACCCGGTTTCCGTGACAGTACCCTCTCGCCTGGAGGTGAGGGGAGAGGTATTTATCCCGGTTGAAGCCTTCAAGCGATTGAATAAAGAGCGCCTTGACAAGGACGAACCGCCGTTTGCCAATCCGCGAAATGCGGCAGCGGGATCTCTCAGACAGCTTGATTCGAGGATAACGGCTACGCGCCCCCTGGACATATTCTGTTATGGCGTCGGCATGGTGACTGACCTTGAATTCTCTTCACACTGGGAAATCCTTCAAAGTCTTAAGGCCCTGGGGTTTCGGGTGAACCCTGACATTAAACCGCGGGCGACAATTGAGGACATTCTTGTTTATTACAGAGATTTGCTCGACAGGCGCCATGAATTTCCCTACGAGATGGATGGTGTTGTGATCAAAGTGGATGACTTGGCGTTGCAGAGAAGGCTGGGTGAGAAGTCCCGAAGCCCGAGGTGGGCGTTGGCCTATAAATTTCCGGCTACACAGGAGACCACCCGTGTGCTCAAGATCGACGTTCAGGTGGGCCGAACCGGGGCATTAACGCCGGTTGCCCACCTGGAGCCTGTTTCTGTCGGAGGCGTGACCGTAAGCCGCGCCACCCTGCACAACGAGGATGAGATCAAGAAGAAAGACATCCGCATAGGCGACACTGTATTGGTCCAGCGTGCCGGAGATGTGATTCCTGAGGTCGTCAAGGTAATCACTACGAAACGCACCGGGGTTGAGCAGCCATTTAAGATGCCTTCTACATGCCCGGTATGCGGCGCAAAGGTGGTTCGCCTGGAACAAGAGGCAGTATCTCGGTGCCTCAATGCCAACTGCCCTGCACAGGTAAAGGAAAGCATCAAACATTTTGCCTCAAAAGGGGCCTTTGATATTGATGGCATGGGCGACAAGTCAGCGGGTCAATTGGTGGACAAAGGGTTGCTAAAATCTTATGCAGATCTGTTTGTCCTGGACAGGGCAACCGTAGCAGGCCTTGAAAGGTCGGGCGAGAAATCTGCTCAAAACCTGATGGAGGCAATGGCAAGGAGCAAGCAAATCAGCCTTGCCCGTTTTGTCTACGCCCTTGGCATCCGCCATGTGGGTGAGCATATAGCCCACGTTCTGGCCCGCACCTTTAAGACATTAGCGGCATTGATGTCTGCAACCGCAGAAGAACTGATGGCCGTAGACGAAATAGGACCGCAGGTGTCGCAAAGCGTGCGAGCATTTTTCGAGAACCCTGAGAATCGGAGAAACATTGAGCGGATGCTAAAAGCCGGCGTAAAGATCGAAACCGAAGGGGCCGCGGCACAGGAGCCTCTGGCCGGCGAGACATTTGTCCTTACCGGGGCTCTTGAGTCCATGACGCGGGCAGAAGTAAAAGCTCGCATTGAGGCCCTGGGCGGAAAGGTTAGCTCTTCTGTGAGTCGTAAGACCAGCTATGTGGTGGCGGGAAAAGATCCCGGATCCAAACTTGACAAGGCCAAAGAGTTAGGAGTGAGGATCCTTGATGAAAAAGAATTCATAGAAATGGTCAGTGAGAAATGAGTATATCATCTATCATTTATCATTTATCATTTATCATTGACCAAGGGTGTAAATCAAGATTGTTGGTTATTGAGTTCAATCGCCAGGTGTCAGTGTTCAGCCTGCCCTGGCGCTTCGGTGTCTCCGATGGACTACCAAAGCACCAATCCAGGTCTGGGCCAGGGGTTTCAGCTCTTTAGGTTTCTCAATCCTGAAACCCGAAACCTGACACCTGAAACCCGAAACTAAATAGACAACAGACGGACACGGATTTTCTCATTGCCAACAGCCGTGATTTACACTCATGGACCAATGACAAATGACAAATGACTAGTAACAAATGACAGGTGAACTCAATATTCAATCGACAATCATCAATCGACAATCCTTTGGCTAATGACGATTCAACCGGGAGAAACGCCATGAAAAATGTCAGAGCGCATGTCGTAATTGACGGACGTGTCCATGGAGTCTGCTTTAGGATGGACACAAGGCGCGCAGCCTTACAACGAGGCATCAGGGGGTGGGTAAAGAACCTGCATGATGGCACGGTTGAGGCGGTATTTGAAGGGGACGAAACTGACGTGAAATCTATGCTGAAATGGTGCGAGGCCGGGCCGCCTCTTGCCCGCGTCAGCAAGGTCTCCTTGACCTGGGAATCTTACAGTGGGGAGTTTGACAGCTTTGAAATTACCTTTGTATAGAGCTGTTGGTTCTCATCCGGAAAACGTATTTTCCAAATGAGAACCACTCAAGAGCCTGAATCTGTCCGCCCTTTGGCCTAGAGGGCGTCTTTC
Organism: Desulfobacteria bacterium; assembly: GCA_030145035.1. Lineage (GTDB taxonomy): Bacteria > Desulfobacterota > Desulfobacteria > Desulfobacterales. The sequence goes on from JAQYWL010000151.1 coordinate 3,710, forward strand.
AACGCTTTACCCGGCTTGAATCTTACAGTACTAGAAGCCTTTATCTTGATCGTTTCACCCGTCTGAGGGTTTCTGCCCTTGCGCGCTTTACGACGCACCTTTGAAAAAGTGCCAAAGCCCACCAGCGTTACCTTGCCGTCCTTCTTTTTCAGGGCCTTGGTGACGCTATCCACAAAGGAATTCAGCGCAGCACCAGCCGCTGCCTTAGAGATGCTGGCATCGTTGGCCATCTTCTCCACAATTTCTGCCTTTGTCATCGTTGCTTCCCTCCCTTCCTACTTAAGGTTTACGCCCATCTTTTTGTATAATCATGCTATTATAGCGGCTTTCCCTTACATTGATATAATCGAGATGTCAACAGTATAATGAAATTGTCTTATTTTTTCATCACAGAGCAAGATTTTGCCTCAGTTTCCGATTGCCACCATCCTCAAAGGAAATTCCGGCATCCTTCATTCCTCGGTTTACACTTTTCAAGAATGCGGGCGCCAAGAGATAAATTCTTTTGTTCGTACTTTTTGGTGTCAGGTGTCAGGTGTCAGGTGTCAGGAGCGAGAAACGCAAGATCTGAAACCTGAACACTGAACACTGAAACCTCAAACCTCAAACTTGAAACCTCAAACCTGGAGTGGTGAAAAAAAGTGTAA
>JAQYWL010000115.1 GCA_030145035.1 Desulfobacteria bacterium
TCTTGTTCTTTGAGATACCTTTTTATTTCCTGAACAATCTTTCTGTTTCGATCCGGAGCTGTCCAGTCGATCTCAGTGGTGGGGGCCGGAAGTTCCTTTTCGTCTTCCATGATCTCAAAAGCAAGCTGGCCGGTTTTGGTGTTGATCAGCCCAACTTCTTCCCCTTCTTCAAGGAATGTCCCGTTAACAGTGATATCCGATTGGATGGCTACGGCATCATAATCGACCAGAAAGCCTTCCCGGACAGCCCGCTCATAATTATAGCGATAGACAATCTCCTTGAAAAAAGCTTTGGTGTGGGCCGCGGGTGTGGCAGTGAGTCCGATCTTTATTCCGTCGAAATGCATCAAAACCTCGCGCCATTTGCTTTCTTCCTGGGCCGTATATCCCCGGTGACACTCATCGGCAATGATCACATCAAAGGCATGGATGGGGATGTCCAGTTTCGAGGCATCAGAGTCGTCGTCTTGATCCAAGGACGGAGCGCGAAACATGCCCTCATCGCCGAACAGATTGATCCGCATGCGTTGAATGGTCGATACATAGACAAAGCTGTGCTTGGTAGCTGGATTGGTCAGATATTCAGGCGGGAGCAGCTTAGGATCAAACTTGATATCTTCATCAAGATCTTCTCTGCGGATTTTTTGACTGTAAACCTCATAACATTTATCAAACTTCCGGCCCGGTTCCGCCTCAAAGCTGGCCATTTCCATAACAGCCTGGGCCGCCAAGACCCTTCGATCCACCAGGAACAAGACGCGTTTGGCATAACCGGATCTCATCAAGCGGTAGATCAGATTCACGATCGTAAAGGTTTTTCCCGTGCCTGTGGCCATGGCTACCAGCATGTGTCGCCTGCGATCTATAATGGCCTGTTCCACACCTTCTATGGCTTCGATTTGAAAGGGCCACAAGTACTTATCATCCACTTCATTTTCTGCAAGCCAATTGGCTCCTGCCTCACCCTTGTTCAACATCTCCATGAGCGCTCGAGGGGTGTGAAACGCGGCAACCTCTCTGGAGAGATTCAGGGGGTCCCTCAAGTCTTGAAACCAGATGATTTTCCCATTGGTGGAATAGACAAATGGAAGATGGTACTCGCCAAAGGTGCCCAAGGAACAAGTACCGTCCTGAAAGCCCCCGGCATACCTTTTTGCCTGCTGAAGGACATTTTGCGGCCCTATTCTTACTCTCTTGCCCTCAACGCAAGCCAATGCCTTCCCCTCTTGAAACAGTATGTAGTCGGCCGGACCTGTTTTTGTAGGGTATTCTTCAACAGAACCGTGATCACATTGAGCACCTGTTTGAAAGGGGACAATGGGACCCCACCCGGCTTTTCTAAGGGCTTTGTCTATGAAGTCCCGCCTGGTTTTGGCCTCATTGCTGTCATTTTCGTTCATGGCTATTGCCTCATGTCGAGAATCTATAACATCTTTTCATCAACCATACTCAGGACTTTATCTTTCGAGAGGATGATATGATCGAGGATTCGAAGGCCGAGCGTTTCAGCAGCCTTTTTAAGCTCTTTGGTTATTGTATTATCATCCTGGCTGGGCGTGGGGTCTCCACTGGGATGATTGTGCACCAGAATAACGGCCGAGGCTGATTCACGAATAGCCGGATTAAAAACTTCACGTGGATGTGCCAGGCTCTTGTTTATTAGTCCGACCGTGATTTTTTCCGACTTTATGACATTGTGCTTTTCATCCAGCAGGACTACATGAAATTCCTCTTGTCTGGCCTCCCGCGCCAGCCTCGCAAAATGCTGTTTGCAATAAGCGAGGGCATCGGAGGTGTTACGGATTTTATGACCTGGCGCGGATTCACCTGCCTGCTGATTTGCCATTCTTTTGCCCAACTCAAGGGCGGCCATGATTTGACAATAGGCAGTCGTTCCGATGGCCTTGCTGATTTGTTTAAGTTCTCCTCTTGCTTGCAGAGAGAGTTTTTCAAGGTCGTTTCCAAAAAAAACCGCCAGTTTTTCGCCGGCCTGTATGGCAGACTCACCCTGAAGGCCGGAACGAATCAGGATAGCCATAAGCTCTGAAGCCTTGAGCTCTGCCGGCCCAAGGCGGAGAAGGCGTTCCCTTGGACGGTCATCAGAGGGCGAGCGTTTGACAGTGGCAGTGAAAACCCGCTGATCAATCCACCGCCCTGCATTGAACCCCTCTTTCTTGGCTGACCAGGAATATTGGGGCCTCGTCTTTAGCCCTGCTTTGGTCAAATAACCATCTCTCACCAATTCGCTGATTACCCTGCCAATGAATGCCGCCTTCTCACCCTTCAGGGCGTCATATATATCAGGCTTGTAAAAGGAATCCTTTGCCAACAGAACATTGACTACTGATTGATACCTTGCAAAGCGTTCTGTATCCGATGAGGTTTTCATGTTCTGTTTTAGTCTCACTCGGTGAAATTCAGGTGAATTTGTTTTTGGTGCCGTTATCGAAGCTTAAAGTATAATATTTCGCTTTAAAAATTTATTTTGGCTTTTACCGTTTAAAGGCTTTGATAAATAAAAAGGGTGCGAAACTTCAGTAAAATATCTGTAACGGGCTATTGTCAAGAAATTTTTCACCCCAGAGGTAAAGGTACATCAAACTTCAGTCCCTGTAATCGTCACTTCAATTTTCCTTGTACGCGACCGGTTGTCGTGGTTTATTGCAACTAACTGCTGCCAGGTCCCAAGCTTGAGAGAGCCGTCTCTTACCGGCAGTGTAATTGAAGGCCCGAGCAATGCAGCCTGGACATGGCTGTGGCCGTTACCGTCATGCCATGCCTTTTCATGTTCGTATTCCAGGCCGGGCAAAGCAAGCCTGTTTATTGCCATTTTAAGGTCTTCCACCACTCCAGGTTCAAACTCAATTGTGGTAAGCGATCCTGTTGAGCCTATTATTGTGACGCAA
>JAQYWL010000131.1 GCA_030145035.1 Desulfobacteria bacterium
ATAATTATGAACGTTATTACAGTTTCTAAACAGCTAAAATACTATAAAATTGCCAAAGAGTTCAGAGCAAGAATAGAAATGTTATCTGTGCGAACTAATGAATTGTAATAGGACAAGAAAAATCCAAACAAAATCATGATGCCAGGGTAACACCTTGAACCGTGGAGTCTGGGTTAAAGCACTGGTCAACCAAGTTCCAAATGTTTTCCTTTTTTTCAAGAGTCAGGTGATTTAGTTTTCCCACTGCATCGGATAGCTGCTTTCTCAGTGAACCAAGGTTCTTGAAGTTCTTTTTCAATTCCTCGGTCCACTGCCGACCCATTCTGGCAGCATGTTCTTTCAAGAATCGACTCGATAGGCTTACAGCGTTTTCCAGCATACCTACAATGTTTTCCACAGTGGGCCCCTCGTTTTGTTCTTGTAACTCCTGCCGGCGTTTCTGAGTTTCCAGCATTTGGTTGTAGTTATACCGCTCCTGGCAAGAACGGCGGTAGGCCTCATCATCACGGTCCTGTTGAATCCGTTTGAGAATACCGAAAAAGTAAGGTAGGTTTGAGCATTCGGGCCTCCTCGTCACAGCACGGATGAAAGCTTTTTCGGTATCGGCAATGGCCGCCAATTCATAGGCCTTGATGCTTTTTTCTGCCCGATCCAACGATCGGGGATTCGTTTCGATCCCGTGGTTCTTAATTACCCAACGCAACCGATCAAGCTTTGGTTGATGGTCAGTGGAAATTGTCTTGGCAGCATTGTGATCCTTGAGCTTTTGACGTTCAATGGCAGCAAGGCCTTCTGGAACAGGTTTTGATAGCTCTGCAATCGGGGTTGCAGACTTGCCTCGCAGAGACAGTTTATTACGCATTTTGACATATACAGAAACGACCAGTTCCAAAACGCTCTTGGCAAGCGCTTTTGGCGATGAAAGGTCCAGACGAATAGGGCCTATGACCTCCTTCATCTGGCTGAAGGCTCCTTCGTCTGTACCATTGCCCTTTGGATTTGAAGGCCCCACAGGTACAAGTTCAATGCCTTGCGCCTGAATATAGGCTTTGCTCTCTGTACTTAGATTAGCCTTGCCGCTATCACAAAGCACCCCAATGGGACAGCCCCATTGCTCACAGTGACTTTCCAATACCTTAATCACCTCTTCAGTTGTCTCGGTATCGGCTACGCTGAAAGCCGTATGGCAAAAACTACCCACATCTACACCCAACTCCACATTAAACTTTATGGCCTGATCATCAAGCCATATCGTAAACTCACTGCCATCCATACTCAAAAGACCGTTAGGAGTCCTTTGACAGATACTCTGGTAAAACCGTGGCCGCCTTTTCTTGGTACGTGACGCAAAAAGGTCGTTTGCAATGAGTATCTCTTGTACGGTTTTAGAACTCAGCACCACTGCCTTTTCCTTGAGACTTTTTGTAAACTCCTTTATCCGAATTCTATTTCCACGATCCTTCCACTTTTGGGCTTCTGCAACAACATCTTTTACCATCTCTACAGTGACCTTGCCGGTTCTACCACCTTTATCAGGGACAACCAGTGGCTTCATTGTCTCGTCAAAACTATGATTCCAATTGCTCAAGGTGCCGATAGAAAGTCCCATAACCCAGGACAATTTTCTTAAAGGCCAGTCTTTATCTCGCAGAAATCTTACGGCTTTTTCCTTTTCCGTCTGACCATAGTATTTTTTTTTGCTAGAAAATCATCCACCCCATGAATCTCCCATGCAAGCTTGCGACCCTCGTTCTCAATGCAAAGATCCTCATAGTCCTCCTTAAGCTTCGCATGTTCTGCTTTGAGACGATCAAGTTCTCGACGAAGTGCATCATCTTGCACACCACAAGGGTCGCCAAACTTGTTTGACCACTGATAACCCGTTTTCCGAGAAATGCCAGCTTCCCGACAAACCGTCGTCACATCAGCATCTCTCGGCAGCCCTTTGTCCTTGAGAATTTGACGGGAGCGAATTACAGTTGCCACTTCCTCAGGAGTCAAATTTTCCGGCATTTGCCCCCCTTTCAATCACAATAGGCTGGCCCAGCAGATAGAGCGTTATTCCCCCATCCGGAGCCAGGACAATGTTAAAGACGCTACGCTCAATACCCCTTGCAGCATAGCAATTTTCATTCACAATGTCGATCCCTTGGCTGATGGCAGAAACAACCTGCTTTGATTGACCATGAAAACGCTCTGCCGGCACCAGAAGGCCGCCCAACCCCTGATGAGTACGTTCATGGTTGTAGTGGTTCACCCACCTGTCAATAGCAGCATCTGCAGCGTGAGCATTCAAAAAGCGCTCTCTATCAAGCAGTTCTTCCTTGATCCGCCTGTTGCACGCCTCAACCTTACCCAACGTCTGAGGATGGTGGGGCCTTGCATGTGTGTGATCTATACCTTCAAGTTCAAGATATCGTTCGAACCGGTTGACTCCACGCCATGAATAAAAAACAAAACCACGGTCCGTGAGGATTTCCTGCATCTTTCCATAGCGGTCGATCGCCTCTTGAACAACACCGATAACCGCATCAATGGAGGTCTCTTCCAACAAGCGCCAACCCATGATAAAACGGGAAAAATCATCCAGAAATAGAATTACATAAACCTTGAGCTTGTTGATGAAAAATTCCAGAATATCCATCTGGGCCAATTCCAAAGGGCGTCGAGCCTCAAAACGCTGGCCCTTGTCCTTCTTTTGCTTCTTGCGAGGCACCTGGTATCCATTGGCCTCCATGATTTGCCGTGCTGTCTTGGTTGAAACAGTTATCCCCTGTCGTCGAAGTTGATTCCTCACCTGGCCCGGCCCAAAGCTGGAATGGCTATGCCACGTGGAAAGTACTGCTTCTTCCTGTTCGGCAGTGATCTTCTTCACACCGCGCCCCGGAGAAGCGGGCTTGTAGCTCAAAAACGCTTCTTTCCCCATGGCTTCAAATCGACGGCGCCACTGGTAAACACTGGTATAATGGATACCTGCCATGCGAGCAGCTTCCTTGATACCTACCTTCTTGGCACTTTCTAGAATGGCCAACTTCTGTTTCTGATTGAACTGCTTTGTACGCATAACACTTCCTCCTTTCTTTTTCCCGGAGAAAGTGTTACCCTGAGTTACTCGATTTTGTATAGACGCTTACTATCACGGCCAATGAATATGTTTAACAAAATCTTAATGAACTCTCGCCGCAGCAAGCTGCGGGGGTTCACGTGGACTTCGCTACGGTTCGCCGATCATAAGGAATGTTCTTTTTCTGGATTCATCCCACGCTCCAAGAAGGGGAGAATTCCGAGTTAATCCAGTTTTTTTTGGCGAGGAAAACAGAAAAGACGCTATCTAGTTGTGATCCGCATTCTTCATCTCATCACCACTTTGGATACTGGCGGGGCAGAAATGATGCTCTATAAGCTGCTGTCCCGCCTGGATCAGCAAAGGTTTTCAAGCCGGGTCGTCAGTCTCATACCCCAAGGCCCCATAGGAGAGAAAATTCAATCGCTGGGTATCAACGTGTCTGATCTTGGAATGCGACCAGGCATGGTGACCCCTGCAGCTTTTTATGGGCTTGCAAATTTACTTGTTTCATGGAAACCGGCAATCATTCAGACATGGATGTATCATGCTGACCTTTTGGGGCTTTTCATCTCGAGAGTGATCAGAATGCCGAAGCTGATATGGACGATTCGTTGTTCCAATGTTTCCTTCAATCGCTATCGGCCTCTCACAGGGCTCATAGCAAAATTATGCGCCCTCTTGTCCGCTATTCCAGATGCCATTGTCGTAAATTCCCGAGCAGGCATGAGTCATCATGTCCACCTCGGGTATACTGCACGACGCATGCATCTGATCGTCAACGGTTTTGATGTGGAGAGGTTTTGCCCGGATTTGGGAGCAAGGTTTTCCGTACGGAGGGAACTCGGCCTACCGGAAGATGCCATCATCGTTGGTCTGGTGGCACGGTGGGATTCCCTTAAGGATCATTCCACTTTTGTGCAGGCTGCGTCGTTAATTGCTCGAGAGTATAATAACATTTACTTTCTCCTCATTGGCAAAGACATAACGTGGGAAGCGGCAAAACTAGCCACGCTTGTCAGGGATACCGGATTTCAGGATAGGATGATTCTGCTCGGGGAAAGGGATGATATGCCCAGGGTGACTGCGGCCTTTGATATCGCTTGTTCCTC
>JAQYWL010000468.1 GCA_030145035.1 Desulfobacteria bacterium
GATGGCGCGGAAAGCATAAGCATCATGCCACTGCTCAATGAGGGGAAGCAGCCTTGCCTTATTCACAAGGTCAACCTTGTTGATGGCAAGAATGACAGGCAGGTTTCTCTTTTTCAAAGACTCAAGGATGATTTCATCTGAGGCATTATCCGGGGAAACAGCATCTGTAATGAACACAACCAGATCAACATCCCCCAGGACCTTCAGCGCCACTTCCACCATGCGCACATTCAAGGGCCCCCTGGCCCGATGAATACCCGGGGTATCCAGAAAGATAAGCTGGGCTCCGGGCAGATGGGCCACGCCCAGGATGCGGTGGCGGGTGGTCTGTGGCTTTTCAGAGGTGATGGCGATCTTTTGCCCTAGAAGCTGGTTCAGCAGGGTGGATTTGCCCACATTCGGCGCACCGATAATGGCAATAAATCCTGATCTAAATTGAGTCTTGGTGTTCATTGCAACTTATTGAAATTATTGGAAAGGGAAAAACTTTATCCTTTGATCACCCCCATTGGCTTCAACCTCGCCACCTTCTTGCCGATCCCTGCCTCATGGACCACGTTTACCACATCGGTCACATCCTTATAGGCTTCAGAGATCTCTTCATTTATGGTCCCTTTGCCCGCACCACGAACATAGATCCCCTGATCTTCAAGCTCACGGATAATTGAACGTCCTTTGGCAACCTTTTGTGCCTGGCGCCTGCTCAGCATGCGTCCAGCCCCGTGGCAGGTGCTTCCAAAGGTTTCTTTGAGCGCGGTTTCGGTGCCCACCAATACGTAGGAATAGCGGCCCATGTCTCCGGGGATCAACACAGGCTGCCCGACTTCTTTATAGTCTTCCGGTATAAAAGGAGAATGAGGCGGAAAGGCCCTGGTGGCCCCTTTTCGGTGTACACATAACTTGCGCGCCTTGCCGTCCACCTCGTGGGTTTCCACTTTGGCTATGTTGTGGCAGACATCATATACGAGATCGAGCCCAAGCTCCCTGGGACCCATCTGAAACACTGCTTGAAAGGTCTCTCGAACCCAGTGGGTAATCAACTGGCGATTGCAAAAGGCAAAATTAGCCGCGCAGGCCATTGCCGAAAGGTATTGCTGGCTTTCCTTTGATGCAATCGGAGCGCAGCACAGTTGTTTATCCGGCAAGTCTATCTTGTACTTGGCCGATGCCTTGAGCAGCACCTTGATGTAGTCGTCACAGACTTGGTGTCCCAGTCCCCTTGAACCGGTATGCACAATGATGGTTACCTGCCCTTTGTGTAAAGACAAGGCCCTGGCGGCAGCCTCATCAAAAACTTCTTCAACGTAACCGATCTCGACAAAATGGTTGCCTGAGCCCAGGGTTCCGAGTTGATCCTTACCCCGTGTGTATGCCCTCTGAGAAACATACTCCGGATTGCCGCCGGCAATACAACCCCCTTCTTCAATATGTTCAAGGTCCTCCTGGCTGCCATACCCACGGGAAACGGCCCACCCGGCCCCCTTTACGAGCACATGGTCCATCTCTTGAGCTGACAGCTTGAGGTCTTTGCGCCGTGAGCCAACACCACAAGGAATATTCCTGAATAAGGCACCCACCAGGGTTGGTATCTGATCCTTGACGTCCGCCGCATCCAGGTCGGAGCGCAGGAGCCGCACACCGCAATTGATGTCGTAGCCGACGCCGCCAGGGGAGACGATGCCATCCTCCATGTCAAAGGCTGCCACCCCCCCAATAGGAAAGCCATACCCCCAATGTATATCAGGCATGGCCATAGACCGGCCCACGATTCCGGGAAGGCAGGCCACGTTGGCCACCTGCTCAAGGCTTGCGTCCTTTCTGATCACAGCCAACATCTTTTCATCGGCATAGACCAACCCCTCGGTTCTCATCTTCCCCTTTTTTGGAATAAGCCAGCGAAAATCATCCAGTTTTTTTACCTCTATATCAGTTGACATCAAGATCACCTCCATAAATCTAAGGTTTCGGAAACTTTACAACTTATTAACATGCGAAAACTTTTAGTGACGGCCAATTGTCCCATCCGCATGGAGTGTTGGCCTGCCCTGGCGCGACCTCCGTGGGACAAGCTGTTGCCCTTGAAAACCAGGTCTGGGCCAGGGAGTACTGGAGTGTTGTAGAAATCCTGACAGGTATGTTTAGCACATCAAGACACAAAATTCAAATTTTTGTTGACCCAGGCCGTCTATTTGGATGGTATGGTGTTTTTTTAGCGAAGCCCACTTAACGGGGTTAGGTCAAATCCAAAATCCAAAATCCAAAATCCAAAATCCCATAGGGCCGGGCCTTTTTGCAGGGGTGGGCTTGACCTCCCTGGCCACACTCATGCTTCAGGTCTCCTTGACGCGTCTATTCTCCGTGGCGCTCTGGCACCATTTTGCCTTTATGGTGGTGAGCATTGCCTTCCTGGGTTTCGGTGCAAGCGGCACGTTCTTGATGATGGTGCCGAGGATCAAAGGGCGTCCAATGCGCCCTACGCTGGCAAAGTTGGCCCTTGGTCTTTCCGTGGCCAGTCTCATCTCGTACTGGTGTTCAAACAAGATTCCCTTTGACCCGGCCCGCATTATCTGGGACCGCTATCAGTGGATCTATCTGCTGGGCTATTATGGTGTGTTTGCAGTCCCGTTCTTCTTCGCAGGCCTTATTCTGGCACTGGTTTACACCCACCAGGCAGAGAGGGTAGGCCGCTTGTACGCCTGGGACCTGGCAGGCGCAGCCCTTGGATGCATGGGAATATTCTGGGTCTACTCCCTTGCCGGGGGGCCGGGGGCCATTTTGACTGTTTGCCTCCTGGCCGGCCTTGCCTCTCTGGCCTTCAGCCCTAGTGGATGGCAACTGAACCTTGTGCGGGGGATCTGGATGGGAATACTTTGCCTGATTATGGTTACAAAACCCGGGGTTGTGAGTGTTAATATTTCTCCTTACAAGGCTTTGATGGTGGCCCTGAGGTACCCGGACGCCCGCCTCCTTGAGACCCGATGGCACGCTGCTGGCAGGCTTGACATCATTGAAAGCGGGGCCGTCCGGTTTGCACCCGGCCTTAGCCTGGAGTTCCGGGGAAGCCTGCCCCAGCAGTTGGGCCTGTGTCTTGACGCAGGAAGGTTGAATGCGGTCACCCGCTTCAAAGGCAACATGGACGACATAACCTTTGCTGAATTTCTCCCTGCCTCTTTGCCGTATGTGGTCAGGGAACCCGACAACGTGCTCATCATGGAACCGATGGGGGGGCTTGACATCCTCACAGCTCGCTACAGTGGCGCAACAAACATCGTGACGACGCATTCCAGCCCGCTTGTCCTTAGAGCAATGAAGACCACCCTTGAGGCGTTCAGTGGCAATCTGTATGAGGATAACGTCATATCAATTGAAGAACAGGCCAGGAGCTCTCTACGCAGGAGCCTGATGGCCTTTGACGTGATCCAGCTTCCGCTGACTGACAGCCTGGGGGCCGTCTCGTCAGGCCTGTACGGCCTGTCTGAGGACTATACCCTGACGGTTGAGGCATTTCAGACTTATATCCGTGCCCTGAAGCCCGACGGGTTGCTAACGGTAACCGTGTACCTGCTCCCCCCACCCCGACACGAAATAAGGCTGGTGGCCCTGGCGTGTGCAGCCCTTGAGAACATGGGTGTCGGACATCCTGAAAGGCACCTTGCTGCAATCAGGAGCTGGGGGGCCTTCACCCTGTTGGTGAAGAAAAGCCCTTTTGAACCTCAAGAGATCGACCGGATAAAAGACTTTTGCAGCCGGCTGCGTTTCGATCTGGTCCACTATCCGAACATGACTAGAGCAGAGGCCAATGTATACAACCGTTTTCCAGGCCCCATCTATCATGACGTTGTTCAAAAGGTCCTAAGCCCGCGCGACAGGCAGACCTTCTATAAGGAATACCTCTTTGACGTGCGGCCTGTCACAGATGACAGGCCTTTCTTTTATCACAACTTCAGGATAGACAAGGTTGCTCCATTGTACCGTGCGGTGGGCAACAAGTGGCAGTTATTTCTCGAGGGAGGATACCTGGTCCATCTTATCTTCTTTCAGGCACTTGTGATCAGCCTCGTCTTGATGGTGCTTCCATTGAAAAAGACCGGCCTGCCGTCTTCTTCCTGGTTTCTGGCCTATTTTGGCCTCATCGGCATCGCCTTTATGCTCACAGAAATCTGCCTGATCCAGCGTTTTATCCTATTTCTGGCAAGGCCGGTGTACGCATTTTCACTGGTGCTCTTTTCTGTGCTGTTTGCCTCGGCCCTCGGAAGCTATACGATTGCGGATTCAAAATTGTTGCTTAGATCCGACACGAAGTTAAGCTTCCCCCAAATCCAAAATCCAAAATCCAAAATCCAAAATCCTCTGGGCAGGCTCCCGGTTCTGGTCATAACCCCAATACTGCTCATTGCGTACGCCTTGTGCCTGGGCAAGGTGTTGAGTTTTGCCATAGCGTGGCCCCTCTGGATGCGCTATGGCGTTGCCTTTTTCGTCATCTTGCCTCTGGGGTTCATAATGGGGATGTTTTTTCCCATGGGTGTACGGACCTTGAGCCTGTGCTTCAAGGGTGCGATTCCGTGGGCCTGGTGTGTGAATGGCTGTACTTCGGTGATAGGTTCGGTGCTGGCAGTCGTGACAGCTCTAAGCTATGGCTTCAAGACAGTCCTATGCCTTGCAGCCGTTGCCTACAGTCTTGCCCTTGTGATGTTAGTCTTCCAGAATCTTTCCTACCATCGGCACAAACACGACCCCCAGTAAGTGTTCTACCTCATTGCCTTTCGGGGTTTTGGTGATCCTGGTGAGCGTTTGATAGTACGTGGTGCTCCCCAGGGGGATGAGAAGACGGCCGCCCATCTTGAGTTGGTCAATGAGCGGAGGAGGGACATGGTTGGCGGCTGCCGTAACCATGATGGCGTCAAATGGTGCATATTCGGGCCATCCAAAGTATCCATCCCCGTGCTTGACCTTGACATTGCCATATCCCAGGGTCTGGAGGCGCCTTGCTGCGCTTTGAGCTAAGGTTTTTCTGATTTCGATGCTCCAGGCCTGGTCCGTAAAATGGCTCAAGACCGCGGCCTGGTAACCCGAACCGGTGCCGATCTCAAGGACCTTTTCCCCGGGTTGAATATTTAGGATTTGCGTCATCAGGGCCACGATGTACGGCTGCGAGATGGTTTGGCCCTCCTCAATCGGAAGGGGGTGATCGGCATAAGCCTGAGAAGCAAGCCCGGGCCTGACGAAAAGATGACGCCCGACCGTCCCCATAACCTTCAAGACTTCTCGATCGGAAATGTCCCGTGCCTTGAGCTGGCGCAAAACCATACGCTGTCGGGCGGCAGCATACGGATCAGGAGACTCGCAAAAAGCAGTGTGAGGCAAGGATAGAGATCCTGCTATGACGCACATGAGAGCAAGAATGGCTATAAGGGGTAGTCCTGGTTTTGTCATTTCATTTCCAAGCTCAGGGTCTTGGTAGCAATTCACTCAATTGAGATTCCATCCTTTTACAATCCTAAACTTCCTTCTAATATCAGCAGGGATGACGATTTGTCCCTTTACGGTGGCTGTGACAATTGCCATCTTAATCACCTCCTCATATTACGCAATTGAACCATTATGTAATACGATCGTGTCGATTTATCAATGCAATTAGTAGTTCACAATCAGGGCCACGATATACGCCTGAGAGATTGTTTGGCGTTTTCCAATAGGTTGGTTTACTGTGACAGAACGTGGCAGATTGAGAGTTGGTAGTCCATTGTGGTATGGGCTTATTCTGCGCCCTCTTTCAGTCTCTCGACGTTTCCCACGGCTGACCCCGGATTGTCAGCGTGATCGGCCTGATTCTTCTTGCCCTGCCGCCGTGCCGTTTTTTCCTGAGCCTTTCGTTTGCGTTTGGTCTCCTTCTGCCACTTCTTGAAGCTATGTGGACTGCGCTTTGCCATAACTCTCCTTTCTCCAGCCGCTGCGGGAGCGGTTACCATGGCGTCGGCTGTCACAGTGAGCGGACTTTGCATTCGATTTGCCAGTCGCTACAATTCACCGATTGATCAAAACAAGAAAGGGCACTCCATCTGAATCGATGGAACGCCCTGTTTCGGGTTCGAAAACCAACCTAAACCACAGTTACGTTCGCTGCAGCAGGACCTTTTTGGCCCTGCTCGACATCAAAGGTTACGCTGTCGCCTTCATTGAGAGATTTGAAACCGGTTGCGTTGATCCCTGAATGATGAACGAATACATCCGGGCCATCTTCCTGCTCAATGAAGCCAAAGCCTTTGCTATCATTAAACCACTTCACAATTCCATTGGCCATTGTGACACCCTCCTTTCAAAAAAAATTCTCATAGTCCCAAACTTCAGGTTGCCACTCTTGACAAATGGATCTTCCCTCAGAACGAAACCGGGCCGCCAATAAAGACGGCCCTTTATTGATTATTTTCATAATAACCCACTCCTCAGAGGAAATCAAATCATTTCTGTTGATTCAGGGTTGCCAGAAGGCGGGCTTGCCAAAAGTTGGGCCAATTCATTGACAAAACTTATGATTTCCGTTACACATCCTCACTCCAACCTCGCCAGAAAAATCTTCTGATCTCATTAGGATATCTGCACTCTCAACAGCCTGGAGATAAACTGGGGACATCCTTTAGTCTTCCAGTTTTAATCCACAGATTTCGCAGATTACACGGATTACTCTAATCACTTGAAGGGCGATGCGAAATCTGTAGGGTTTAATTCCCCGCAGCTTGCCGCGATAGAAAAGATAAAA
>JAQYWL010000124.1 GCA_030145035.1 Desulfobacteria bacterium
CTGGCGGAATGCCCTGCCCAGAAACGAAGGGACGCCGTAGAAGCCGAAGCTGTAGTTCCTCAAGGCGGCCAGAACGTCGCCCGGGCCGGCCTCTCGGGGGCAGCTCACTGAGCAGTCATTGCACTGATGGCAGAGCCAAACGTCCATGTTGCCAACGAGCTTGTCCTTCAATCCCCACTGGGCTGCGATCATTTCCTTTCTTGGAAAGGGTTTTTCTTCCGGGGAGATGGGACATACCACCGAACACGTGGCACACTGGTAGCACTTTTTGAGTGTATCTCCCCCCAGTCTCTTGAGTTGTTTGACAAATCTGACATCCGGTTCCACCCAGTAGCTATCTGCCATTTTCATACCTCCCAGAATTGACAATTTTCGATATTCAATCCATTCCCACCTGATTAAGCGTTTCGGAAATTCTACAGCATACTGAAATCATAGGTCGTTTTGCGTCAACCCATTTATGCCACTGACATGGAGTGTTGGCCCGCCCTGGCACGATGTCCGCAAAACTGGCTATTGCCCTTGAAAAGCGGGGCTGGGCCAGGGAGTACTGGAGTAGTGAACAGCAACCAACGTGTCATCATTCCATCATTCCATCACTCCAGTACTCCATTGCTCCAATTGTCTTACTAAAATCCCTTGAACGGGTTGGGGCCAACCTCCTCTATCGTATCCATGAATTCTTTGATCATGCCCGGAATCTTGTCGTATTCGTCAATGGCAATCTGGACCTGCTTCACGCGCTCTTTTTCAAGGGCCAGGCTCAGTAAGGCCTCGCCGATCTTATCCATGCGGATATCAAGCAGTTCACTTCCCTTGACAAAGTGACATTGATAGTCATCGCCAAACTTGCAGCCAATCGCCATGATACCATCCACCCCTTTGGACAGGGCATCCTTGATCCAGACCACATTCACAGACCCGAGGCACCTGACCGGAATGATCCTTACAAAGGGCGAATAACTCAGCCTATGCAGTCCCACCATATCAAGAGCCGGGTAGGCATCATTCTCGCAGGCCAGAATAAGGACCCTGGGCTTTTCATCCTCCTCGGGCACATCAATGGCCTTGACCATGGAACCGATCGAGTCAATGCTGTAATCCGCAAAGTTGATAATACGCTCCGGGCAGGCCCCCATGCAGGTGCCGCACCTTCGACATCGGGTCGGGTTGGGAAGGGGTGTCCCCTTTTCATCGTCATCCAGGGCGCCAAACGGACATTCCTCAGTGCATCGCTTACACTGCGTACACCTCTGGAAGAAGAAATCAGGGAATGTCATATCCCCTGACCTGGGGTGAACGGATACGCCTCGATTAGCGGATTCGATGCACTGAATCGCCTTGAGGGCAGTGCCGGCAGCATCCTCCCTGCATTCCTGGATACTCATGGCCCTGCGCACGCACCCGGCCACATAAATACCGGTTCTTCTGGTTTCATAGGGGAAACAGATGAAATTGGAATCTGCATATCCGTCAAAGAGATCCAGATCCCGAAAACCCGGTCCCTGTCGATAGGCCAGGTTCAAGACCGGATCATCCTTTGTGGTGGGCACCATGCCCGTGCCCAGCACCACCATATCCACGCTCACCTTGATGTTCTCCCCAAGAAGGGTGTCCTTGGCCTCCAGGACAAGAGTGCCATCGCCATTTTCAGACACACTCACCACGTCCCCCTTGGTCAGAAAAATCCCTTCGTCTTGCTGGGCACTTTTGTAAAAGTATTCATTTTGACCAAGTGTGCGCATGTGCTGATAGAAGATATATGCCCTGGCGTCCGCGCCGCCGTCCTCCCTTACATACTTGGCCTGCTTCAGGGCAACCATGCTGGTAATGGCCGCGGCATAGGGGAAGTCTTCGTCACTGCCCTGGCCGGGACACTGCACAAAAGCCACACTCGTGGCGGGTTTGCCGTCAGATGGCTTCAGGATCTTGCCCTGGGCAGCCATCTCTTCTAAGGCCACGTTAGTCACGACGTTTGCTAATTTCCCGTAACCCAAATGGTCAAGAGAAAGGGCTTCCTTTTTGGCCTCTTCCCCCTCTGCGGCCTCTGCGGGTTCTTCAGCGGCTTTCAGCTCAAAGGGCTTCCAACCCGTGGCCAGGATGACAGCCCCAAATCGCTCCGCCTCCGGATCCTTGGCCAAAATGTTGGCGGGGTTCTCAGGCGTAGCCTCGTCCGCACCGGGTGGCTGGGCCGGGGCCTCTGCTCCCTCTGCCGCCTCCACGGGTGCTGGAATGTCCCATTTGTTCTTGGTACCGGTCGGCTTCAAGGTCACATCATAAAGCCCGGGAGCCCCGGCGATGCGGGCCACATCTGTGCCTGTTCGTATTTCAACCCTGGGATGGGCTTCAGCCTCTTTGATGATTTGCTCAATGACGGGTTCCTGAAGGTTCTCATAAGGGTGCTCCCATGGCGTTTGTTTGCGCATCCTGGCCGCAAACCCACCCACCTGAGCTTGTTTTTCAATGACAGTGGCGTCATAGCCAGCCTTTGCCACCTCAAGGGCCGCACTCAGGCCGGTAACACCCCCTCCCAGGACCATGATCCTTTTGTCAATGGCTTCCTCAGGCTGGTAAGGCTCGGCCGGAAGGATCTTCTCGGCCCCGGCCATGCCCATGCGAAGATAGTCTTCGGCCATTTCTTGAATGAATTCATCCGGCTCTTCAGCATCCGGATCTTGAGGCTTGTGGCTCCAGATCACGCCTTCCCTGAGATTGACCCTCTCTACTACAATGGCCGGACCAAAATCAAAGACGTCATAAAGCACACGCCGGGAACAGGCTGCAATCACAACCGTGTTCACCCCTTCGCTCGCTATGTCTTCCTTGATGAGCTCAACACCTTCCGGAGAGCACACGATGGGATGGGTCTTGCGGACCTTTATCTTTGGGGGAACCTTTTTTTCCAGTTTCTCTATGTCAAGGGCCTCTCCGATCCCGCAACCTTTGCAGATATATACGCCTAACTTTTTTTCCATTGATTACCTCCTAGCTGCTCACCAGAGTTTGAATGGCCTTAAGGGCCACACCCGTGGCATGTTGATTGGATGAGGTCACATCCAGTGGCTTCAGGGCACATCCGGTGGCATACATTCCCCCTCTGTCAAGGTCTGAAACCACAAAGCCGTCAGGGTCATACTTGACGTCGCCCGGCAACTTGGTGTCCACCGTGTTCGGCACCATCCCCGTGGCGAGTACAGCCATATCAACTGTTTCTTGTACCTTTTCGCCACCTACCGCATCTTCTGCCACCACCGTGATATCCTTGGTGCTCGGATCTTCCTGAACTTCGGCCACTTTGCCCTTAATCAGGAAGATGTTCTCGTCCTCTTTGATCTTTTTGTAGAACTTCTCGTAACGCTGGCCAGGCGCCCTAACGTCGATATAGAATATATAAATCTTTGCGTCAGGATACTGTTCCCTCACGTAAGTGGCCTGTTTCAACGATGCCATGCAGCAGATGTAGGAACAGTAAGGGAGATGGTTTTCGTCTCTCGAGCCCGCGCATTGAACAAAGGCGATCTTTGAGATCTTCTTGTTATCCGAAGGACGCAAGATACTCCCGTTGGTGGGGCCGTTGAGCGAGGCAAGGCGTTCCATCATCATGTTTGTGATCACGTTGGGGTATTCGAAGCCGAGGTTGTCTATCTTTGAGGCATCATAGGGCCTCCACCCTGTGGCCCAGATGATGGCGCCAACCTTGAGGTTAACCGTCTTGGGCTGCATCTCCAGGTCAATGGCGTCGTACTTGCATGCTTCAATAGCCCGCTTTGCGTCGTCTGTGCCGATAATCTTGGGAGAGATAACGTAGCGCATGGGAAAGGCCATCTCATGAGGCAAATAGGCCCCTTTTATGGTACCCATATCAAAATTGAATTCATTGGGGAGCTTTGTCATGCAAACCTTGGCACACTCGTCACAACAGGTGCATTTTTCGTTCACATAGCGAGGATTGATCTTTACGGTAACGTTATAGTTTCCCGGACCCCCTGAAACGCTTTGGACCTCAGCCAGGGTATAGAAAGTGATCCCGGGATTATCCTTGATCCTTCTGAAATTGATCTCAAGGCCGCACGCCGGAGGACATAGCTTGGGAAAGTAGTGCTTCAACTGAGCGACCCTGCCGCCCAGAGAAGGATTCTTTTCCACAAGAAAAACCTCATAGCCCACTTCAGCGGCTTCAAGGGTTGCTGTCAGCCCGCTAATCCCTCCTCCTACAACCAGGATGCTCCCCTTCTTGGATTCTTCAGCTCTTTGTTCTTCTGTCATGCTATTCCTCCGCTTAAAAAAATCTCCAGGCGCCGCATGCGCGGCGCCTGGAGGTCCGGATTGTCCTGCCAGGCAATGCTAACGCCTAGTCAGGGATGATCTTGTGATAGTCTTCTTTCTTGCAGGTCCACTCTCCGGTTGCCGGATCATACTTGGAGTTCGTGAAGCAGAACCATTCTGCGTCGTTCTGTCCCATGAAATCTCCCCTGTAGTAGAAGCCCGGATAGCGCGACTCCTCCCTGAAGAGGATGTGCCTGCAATGGGCCTCAACGGTCCACAGCCGGTGTTTCATCTCCCAGCACCGCATGAGCTCATGCAGGTCGCCGGCAGCCAGTTTCTCGGAATCCTCGTGCATCACTTTGAACAAATCCATGAGGACCCTCAGGGTGCTGCCGCTGGTCATATAGAAGGTGGACCAGCCGGCGCCATACTCGTTGGTGGCCTTCATAAGGCGCATGGCAAACCCGTCGGGCTTTACGTAGTTGGGGTTGATGTCAACCGCAGTGGTGTACTCATAGTTGTCAAGGAACAGCCTGACAGGTGCGTAGGCCAGATCAACAAGTTCCTGTGTGGATTCCTTGAGGGCAGGCGCTAAATCAGCATTGTCGCGCAGATACTGGCACTGGGCCTTCACAGCCATGCGGCCCTCTGCATGTGAGCCGGAGGAGAACTTGTGCCCGGAGGCACCCACACCGTCACCTGACGTAAACAGCCCGTTTACCGTGGTCATGCGGTTATCCTTCCATTTGTACGAATCCGGCACCCAGTCTTCATCAGGCCCGCTCACCCATATGCCGCAGCAGCCGGAATGAGAACCCAACAGATACGGCTCGGTGGGCATGACCTCTGAGTTCTTCTTTTCAGGCTCACAGTCTTGTGCGCACCACAGGTTCGCCTGGCCGCAGGTCATGTCAAGGAAGTCCTCCCATGCCTCGGATTCGAGGTGCTTCATCTCTTTCTTGTCCATGGTCTTGCTGAGGTCGGCCAGGGCGGTCACCGTATCCATGAGAATCGGTCCGCGGCCTGCTTTCATCTCCGCGAGCATGAGGTGGTTTCTCAGACAGGTGGGGGTTACCGCAGCGGTCCCGTATGGTTTATATTTTTCCAGCTCGCTCTTCGCAAAATCACTGGCTGCAAAGTTCTCGCCCAACCCGTTGAGGGTCTTCGCCTTGAAGAGCAGGAACCATGCCCCCACAGGACCATAGCCGTCCTTGAAGCGGGCCGGGGTGAACCGGTTTTCCATCATGGTCAGCTCGGCGCCGACCTGGGCGCACATGGTGTACGTGGAACCCGAGTTCCACACCGGATACCAGGCGCGGCCTTTGCCCTCACCCTGGGCGCGAGGCATGTAGATGTTCACGGCCCCGCCGCAGGCAACCATCATGGTCTTGCACTTGATTATGTATACCTTATTCTCGCGCACGCTGAAGCCCACGGCGCCAGCAACAGTGTTCTCCTTGTTGGCGTCCAGGAGGAGCTTTACGATGAAAACCCGCTCCAGGATGTTCTCTTCACCAAGTGCCTTCTTTGCCGCCTCTGCCACGATGCACTTGTAAGACTCGCCGTTGATCATAATCTGCCATTTTCCGGTGCGAACAGGCGTGGCCCCTTCCTTCAAGGTGCCCATCTCCTGACCCTTTGCGCCGTCCAGGTTTTTGCCCTCCGCGGTCTTTTTCCACATCGGAAGTCCCCACTCTTCAAAGAGATGGACCGAGTCGTCCACGTGCCGGCCCAGATCGTAGATGAGGTCCTCGCGGACAATCCCCATGAGGTCATTTCTGACCATCCTGACATAATCTTCAATGGGATTTTCGCCGATATAGGTGTTGATGGCCGAAAGCCCCTGGGCAACCGCACCGCTTCGTTCCATGGCCGCCTTGTCAACCAGAAGAATCTTCTTGTCGGGCGCCCATTTCTTGGCCTCAAAGGCAGAGCCGCAGGCAGCCATGCCGCCGCCCACAATCAAAATATCGACTTCTCTTTCCTCGACCTCCGGGTCTCTTGTCGCGAGAAGTTCTGCTGTCGGTTTACTCGGTATTGCCATATCCATACCTCCTTATTGATCCTTAAAGATTAAGTTCCATGTTTGCTCAAACCTCTCCTAACAGGCCCCTAAGTCTGAGGCGTGGGCATGGTCTTTCCGTCTGCTTCCTCAGTAGAGAGCAAGTTACTGTCAAGGTCCTTGCCCTGAAGAGTCGCGTACTCATTGGCCGCACCTTCCGGTGTGGTCCGGATGGGGAACTTGAAGCGTTTGATCAAGCCGTTTCTGAACTTGCAGGTCCACATGACATCTTCGGTGCCTCTCATGGGCATAATACTGGAGCCAAGGGGAACAAAATCAGAATATCCCCTGACCTCAATCGCCTGGGTGGGGCAGATCTTGACACATGAAAAGCACTCCCAGCACTGGTCCGGCTCCTGGTTGTATGCCTTCATGGCTGTTGCGTCCAGGACCATCAGGTCATTGGGACAGATGTACATGCAGGCCGTCTTTTCCCCGCCTTTGCAGCCATCACATTTTTCATTAATGACAAAACTTGGCATTGATTTACCTCCTGAATCGATTTTTTTGAGTCCTCTTAAGAAGATTGCCACCACATGCCACCATGTGGTGTGCCGTCTCTCGTTCCAATAAGCAGCGGTTATCACATCCCCCCTTTCAGCTAAGTTTACTCGGCCCCTCTAAAGCCTCCTATGTCTCATGGTTTGTTTCCCGATACGTTCCTTACAGCCCTTTTGAGCATTGTGTAGGGTGACATTTTACATGCCACCGTAATCTGGCCGAAACGACGACCAAGGCCCTTTGACAATTCTATTGCCAGTACCCGTTCACGTCCCCGAAAAGCGGGAAAGTGACCAGCCTGCGGGACAAAAAAACCGCCGCTCACTTGTTAAGCACCCTGCTCGATTTCAGGCGCTCTGAGGTTGTCATCAAGTATCGTAAAAGATGCTGCTCGACGCGAAGATATTTAGGATATTTTATAAAGAAATTCAAAGGATTATAGACTCCTGCACAAGGGCTCCCTTTTACCATCATGCGTCCATCTTGTCAAGCCATTTTTAAGGGAAACTCAGGGCCACGTCACCTAAAGAGGTAACCCGTTGAAGTAACAAACTTATTCGCGTAATCAATTCTTGGTAAATCCGTCTAATTTGACAATTTGGAATCTACCTTGACGTTACCGTGAGGTGTCGGCCAACCTGGTTGACTTCATACCTGCTGAAATGGTAAACGAGAATAATGATAAATTTTCAGAAGCTTGCTTTAGATGATACTTTCCGATTTTCTTGCCACCCTGGCATCGCGTGTTTTAATCACTGCTGTGCGGACCTGAATCAATTCTTGACCCCGTACGATATCCTCCGTCTCAAAAAGAGGTTGAAGCTTTCCTCCGGAGAGTTTCTGAAGCGCTACACCACGCATCACATAGGCCCAGGGTCTGGTTTGCCGGTAGTCACCCTCGGGCCTGCCCGCCAGTGCCGTGTACGCCGGCATTGTAGTTCCCCTGCGAGCGAGGCGTCGGCAGGCGGGATGCTAAAGCATGAAAACCTGCGTTGTCCGTTTGTGAGCAAAGCGGGCTGTACCGTCTACCTGGATAGGCCCGGCTCTTGCCGCATCTATCCACTCGCCCGGATAATACAAAGAAAGCCGAATCAGCAAACTTGCGAGGAATTCCACATCGTGATCAAGGAGCCGCACTGTCTCGGTTTTGAGGAATCAAAGGAATGGACAGTCAGGGAGTGGAAACAAGACCAGGCGGTTAACCTCTACAATGAGATGAATGACCTGCTGATGGACATCATATCCCTGAAAAACAGAAGCGGCAGAAAAAGGCTTACTCAAAGAGAAAACGAATTGTTCTATTTGGCCTGTTACGACCTTGACAGGTTCAGGGACCTTGTTTTTGAAAAAAGGCTTTTGGAGGCCCATCCTGTTGAAGAGAAAGTGATTGAATCCCTGGAAGAAGATGACGTGGCCTTAATGCGGTTTGGTATTGAATGGATCAAGGATAAGCTGTTTGCTCCTGGCGAAGCTTCCCATCAAAGCGACGAGGCAAGAAGTCCATAAGAAAATCCGAAATCCGAATATCGAAATCCGAAACAATTTTCGAATTTCAAAAATTCAAATGACCGAAATCCGCCTCAGGCGGACTAGACAAACTGAAGTGAGCTAAAGTGCCTAAGGTTAATTGTTTTGAACATTTGGAAATTCGGATTTCGCATTTGTTTCGTATTTCGAGCTTCGGATTTTCCGGCTTGTATAGGCCGGGACTCAGGGAGGATTCTAATGGAACTCAAGGGAAAAGTGGCACTGGTACTGGGTGCTATCAAGGGAATTGGGAAAGGCATCGGACTTGCCCTGGCCAGAGAGGGAGTCAAGGTGGTGCTGAACTATTACGACTGGGAAGAATCTCTAGGAGAAATGAAGCAAGGTTTTGAAGAGGCAGGTGCTGACTACCTCGTTGTCAGAACAAACCTCCTTGATACGGACAAGATCTCCTCCCTTGTTGACAGGGTCATAGCCCGGTTCGGTGACCTTGACATCCTGGTGAACAATATAGAGCGCGGCGGGTGGCCGGTGGTGCATGGAGCTTATGTTCGCGATCAATGGGACCTGGAGATGGCCACAACGTTGCGGGCAAAATGGTGGGTTTACAGTTCGGCCCTTCCCCACCTTAAGGCCTCCGGGGATGGTGTGGTGGTCAATATCTCATCCATTGCAGGACTCATTGGCAGACGTGGCCCGGCAGGGCGGATCTTTAACGATGGATATGCAGCAGCAAATAGAGGCGTGTCATCGCTTACCGAGACCTGGGCACGAGAAGCTGCACCAGAAGTCAGAGTCAACGAAGTCATGCTCGGATTTTTTGAGACTCGCCATGGCCCCCAAACCCGTGGGTGGGGTCTGCTTACCGAAGTGCAGCGCAACGAGATCATAGATCATACTCTGCTTCGACGAATCGGCACAATCGAAGACGTGGTCAGGGCGGTCCTCTTTGTGATTCGGGATGCACCCTTCATGACAGGCAGCATACTCCGGCTTGACGGCGGTTATCTCCTGGGCGGAGAATATTCAGAGCCTATGCCAAGAGGGGTAACGTAGGGGCTTCGCCCCAATTGGGGTGTTGGAGTGTTGGAGTACTGGAGTGATGGGTTTAGAGGAGTTGCAGAAATCCA